>NZ_JADEXU010000211.1 GCF_015206895.1 Nostoc sp. LEGE 12450
CAATTATTTCCCACTCTTTGTCTGTTAAATCGCTTGAATACCCCATTTTCCACACTGACCTGCTTAAATGCACCTAATTTCGGTTGATTCTACTTGATTGCTTAAAAGATATCAAATGGGTTCTATAGAGGCGCTCATCATTGAACCTTGAAAATAGTAAATTTATTAATCCACCTGGGAGAGTAGCTGAGGCACTGGCGCAACCAGAGAAAGCAAGGGGAACAGGAAGGGAAATCGATTTGCGATGAATAAAAAGTTGCCCCAGCAGCACGAAAGTCGTTTTGAAGCTCGTTGCCGACTGCCGCCCGATCAAGAGATATGCTGCTGTAGCAAGCTCCAGTTACTGACTAGGAGCAAGCAAATATGAGGCTTCGCCAATTCTAGAGTGAGAGTGTTGTGCAAGCACAACAAACTAACCAATAAAAATAGGACGATCGCTGCCCTGAGAAAGTATGCGATCACCCTTTTACCCATTTAAGAGGTATTTCTAATGATTACACAACTTTCAGCCCCTGCGCCAACAAAAGATCCGCTAACCACACGCGATCGCGAAATCATTGCAACCATCGTTAATCAGTCGGACTACTCCAAAAACTGCCAGCCCGAAGATGTAGTGACTATCTGGATTAGTGAAGATGACACTACGGTTTGGGTGAAAATGATCCACGGCTATGCTCGTTACCACAAACAATCATTCAAACGCGCAGTAGCAGAGGTTAAAGCGAGTCTTTCTGCTCCAGTAGAGCGCAACCATAAGGAAGATAAGGAATTGAAACAAGCTGCTGAGAAAATTGGCTTGTTGGGTGATTGTGACTGGCTATCGTTAAGCGTCCAATACCATTCTGATCAAGTAATCGGTCACGCTGGTTGTTATATTTCCCACAAGGCTCGAATATTAACCCCACCGGCTGAATGGGATTTTACACTGCCGAAGTGGAATATGCCTGCTGCCATCTGTCCAGACTGCGAAGGACATGGGTGCGGTAACTGTGGGTATCGCGGGACTCGTGCAGAAGACTTGTGCGAACCAGTAGACGGCTATCGACTGACTTATGTAGGACGCACTAACCTTCAGACGGCTCACAATGTATATCTGGATGGTAAGTTCTTGGGCATACTCTTCAAGGTTAGAAATGCTGATGAAGTCTGGGAAAACGACCCCAAGACCTACTACTGGCGCTGTGGCGATGGAGTGCAATATTGGAGTGTGAAAGAGGCTGTAGAGGTGCTATCCAGGACAACTGCTCCGATTGAACTGCCGCAAGTTCATCGGGAATTGGTAGCGGCGTAAGTGAAATGGTGGAAGAGAATTTCCTTCCACCACTGATTTTAAAACAGTGCCACCGAGAATTAGAGCTTCGCTTAGTTTTTGTGAAAACTAACATTAAAGAAAGGCAAGCAGCTACTATGACAGCTTTTGACTTTGATTCTGCTGAACATAAGGCATACGAAAAGACTCCAGCAGCCAAAAGTATTCCTTCACCCGCAGGCATTTGGATTGCTTACGAAAATCAACAATTAGCAGGATGGTACGAAAATAAAGAACTAGAAGGTGGTAAAGAGTATAAAGTTCTTACTAACAAGTTGGACGAAAACGACGAAAAGATAGGCATTCCTGGCGCTCTTTATAGACAACCACGAATACTTGTGATTGGGCGATCGCCTCTGCTATATGGAAACGATAGAAAGGTGATTGGAGTTTGGCGTAGCAGTGATGGTTTGGACAAGAACGCCTACAAATTCGGTAGGCGGTATATGGTGATTTTCGTCGATGCCCAAAATCAACCTCTTCATATCGCACCAGTACAAATAACTGCTTGGGGAGTGTTTCAAGTGTCGTTTGATCAACAACTAATGGCATTCCGTGAAACCTGCGAACAAGCTTATGCAAGTTTTCAAGGCAAACATCACCAACCGAAGAATTTACTTTGGCATTCAATGTGGGTATTTTGTCCCATATTGAAAACAGAGAAACGTGAGAAAGGGGGGCAAACTTCCAATGCCTGTGTATGTAGCGGATACGAAAAGCCCACTGCGCCCGACTGGGAAAGTTATTGTATTGGCAAGAAACCAATAGCTCAAGAAATTGCCCTTGTGCATAATTCCATCTGCGATTGGTGGAAAAAAGGATTGCCTAACAATAACTTACCAAAGCATACGTCTCATGCACTAGATCGCAATCAATTGATGATGGAGTCACAACGATTGATTGAAGCTTTAGGTTGGGGCGAGGAAAAGGGCAAACAGTTTCTCATAGAGAACTATGGTAAAAAAGGAAGGCAGTCACTAACTAACGAAGAATTTGCTAGCTTTGTCAACAAATTGCAGTCTATGCAAGCAAATTATGACGATGAAGTTGGTTACTGGGAGGATGTGCCTTCTTAATAACCAAATACTTCTTGAGGTGATTGCAGCAATTGCATTCGCCTTTATGCTTCCCTATTTACCTTCAAGTAGGGAAGCATATTTAACGAACAGAATTCAGGAGTCAGGAGCCAGAATTCAGAATTGAATTCTGTGCGAGTGGTGGGTCTGAATCCCCCACTCATTCATTCTGACTCCTGAATTCAGAATAGCTGAATTCTTCTTCAATCAGTTCTCAAGTCTTGTCTACAGCTAATGAAGAAGGGGAAAGGGGAAGGTTAAACCTGACTATTCTACACATGGTTTAATTCATGAATCCCTTTAACCCTCCTCCCCTCTTTTTGCTGTGTATTCACTATTACTAATATCAACAAATGACTACAACAATCGTTCTCCCTAGCCTCGAAAACTTACAGCAGTTTTCTGACTCGTTCGACATTGAGAAACTATTGCAATCTGAGGGAGTTCTGCCGTGGCTTCTAGCAAATGGCTGGAACTATGACAATGAATCTTGTTTGATTGCAAATATTGTCGATGAGTCTACAAGTCTGGATGAAGTTTGGGACTCTGAAGAGTTTGATTTTAATACTCTGCCTGATGAATCAAAGGAAAAACTCAATCAGATTTTTGAGCATTTCTATCTTTAGTATTTGTCACTTTCAATCAATAATTAATGCAAAGGTAACGAATATGCAACCAACAATTACACTTCCACGCGGTTATGGAATTCCAAAGTTTTATGTTGGGCAACGTACTCAACAAGGCAAAGTCATTGGTATCGAAGTATTACCACACGATAGCGTATTAGCTGAGAATTGCGGTAGTGGCTACCGCTACCTTGTCATGACTTCTCGCCATACCGAAGAGATTAAATATCTGGAATCAGATCAGATTACACCGCTTTCACCGTCAGAAGTAGAAGCTGAGATTCTAGAAGAGGTTGATTACTATTTGACTCAGCTTGTATTACTGCAATCCGAGTTGAAAGCTGACCTCAATATCCAGACTCCATTCGGTCAAATTAACCAACCGATTTCAACAACTAAACGTACTTCTGGGAGCGGTTCTAGATTGTCTAGACCGAAGCAACAAGAAGTTGCTGCTTAACGAAATAAGAATCAGCTTATCCGTGAAAAACTCTACAGTCAGATTTAATTAGTCTAACTGTAGAGAAAAATCGATTCCACAACAAATTATGGCACACTTCACTGCTAATAAGATGGAATTAAATTTGATTAAAGTCTACGACTCAACGCTTTTAAGCTCCTCAAAAGTTTACCAAATTAATGGTACACATTGTCGATACTTGGGTGATGAAGGTACTATCCAACATCCACAGTATCTATTTCTACCTCTGCCAAATCAAAGAAAAAAAGCCAGCTTTCGGCTAAACCGAAGCAAACTCATGACTCGTTGTTATGAAGTCGAAGGCATGACTTATAACAAGCCTGTGGTACAGGATAATTCACAGCAACTTCAGCTATTTTAAGCCATGTCAATACATAAACCACCAGTCATCAAAAGACACATTAGGTTACAAAAAAGCTCTAAGAAAGTAATCTACAGAGCTAGTACAGACATTCAGAAATTGAGAAATAGCCACAAAGAAAGCTTCGCTGAATTGAAAGTGAAAAATAGTGATTGAGATGAATAATTATGGTACAAGCAATCGACAACCCTATCGCTGTGAATTTCCTAACTGATGCAGTAGTCGAGCGCCACAATTTCTCGCAATTAAATAAAACTCGCATCCGCTTTCGTATCCAGTTAAAGAAAAGTACAAAATCTGCTGCACCTAAATGGGCAGATGTACTTAAAGCTGAAGTTTCTGAAATTGAATCAGACCTTGTTAAAGTTACTAATTCTGAAGTCGGTTTGCGAGGTATTAAGGTATTCAAGAAGTTGGATGAAGCTGCTGCCCAATTAAGGCAAGAGATTGCTTCAGTTCAAGAGTGGATGTCTGCTGATACTGGTGACTGGGTTTGTCCGATTGATTTAGCTCCACTCGTTTGGAACCAGTTAATCAATATTAGGGATAATATCGCCCCTGGTTTACGCAATCAATTAAAAGCTGATTACGAAGCGGGACTTCTTGATTATCAAGAGCGGATTGATCAGTTCCTCTCACTTAACACCTGGGAATTAGCACAGGATAAGCAAGAGTCAGTCAAAGCCAATTTGCTAAGAGCATTCCCGACTCTGACCGATCTTGAAGACTATTTGCAAGTCGTTATTGGTCGTCCGGTAATTATCCCGGCACTGTCCGAACAACTGAACCAGCAACAAGCCGAATGTCTTGACCAGATTACCAAGTTCATTCAGCAGTATGACCAAAATCTGGAGCAAAGGCTACGGGAATCTGCGATCGCTGGCGGTGAACAACTGGCGGCACAACTCCTTGAAGAATTGAGCGACTGGGAGCCAGGACGCAAGCCCGTACAGTTTAAAAAGAAGATGCAACGCCATCTGATGAAGGTTCAGGTACTACTAGCGAATGCTGACCCGGAGGCTGGCAGCAGCTTGAAGGCGATGATGGCGCACTTAGATTCTATCGTTAACGATCCAGCGATTGAGTCCAAGAATCTCGGTTCTGATACGCGCAGTCAATTGCAGCAAAAGATGGAAGAAATTCGGATCAAGTTGTTAGACGAACAGCGTAATCTCCAAGAGCTAGCAACTGGTGAGGTGGGTTTATCGAAAGCTACAGTCAGCGCGTTCAAATTCAGGTAAAGAAATCAGTCTTGGGCGAGGGTGCATTCGCTCAAGACTCGACCAACGTATTCGTATGTAGTTTCCAGAATAACCCAAAAAGGATATCGCATCCGTACTATTTCTCAAACCAATTTGAAAGCCTTGGAGCTAAAAATGTCGCATTTCTCAACTGTTAAAACCAAGCTTGTTAACCGTGAATGTCTGGTACAAGCTTTACAAGATTTGAAACTGAATTCGCAAGTTCACGAAACAGCACAGCCACTAAAAGGATACTACGGTGATTCTCAAGGACAAAGCGCTGAAATTATCGTATCTGGTCGCACCATAAAAGCCCGTGCAGACATCGGATTTAAGTGGAGTCAGTCAAGCGGCGTGTACGAGATAATCCACGACAGTTACGAAACAGTTCCGAAGCTGGGCAAAGACTTTTTCAGCAATAAACTAATGCTGGCTTACGGTAAACGTTTGGTAAGAGCTAAAGCTGCCGAGTTACAAGAGCAATTTGGGGAATGTGCAATTAGTGAAGAAACCAATGAAACTGTGCAAACTCTACGCCTAACCTTTGCCGGACATCAAGAAGTTAAACAATTTGCACGGAGATAATTATGGAACGCTCAATACTGATTCATTTCGACAATGCTACAGGTGAAGTTCGAGTGGAGGCTGAGGGATTTGAGGGGTTGAATTGTTTGTCAGCAACCCAACCGTTTGAAGAGGCATTGGGTGTTGTGGAGGGCGATCGCATTTTCAAAGAAGAATCAGCACCACAGCTTCGCACTACGAACGGTAATCAAACACGTTTGCACCAGTAATCAGTCATCAGTTACCAGTTTTAACTCGGCTGGTAACTGCTGATCATAAAGGCTTCGCCATTTCACAAATGAAGTAGTTGAAATAATTGACATGAAACTCTCAAATCTTCTCTCCACACTCGATTCACAAATCCCTATTGCTGCGGTTGATGTTCTGTCGCCCGATGAAGCGACGATTATTCAGTGGTTGACAACCGAAGCTAAAGAAAAACTCAACAGTCCAGTTTTCTTTTGGAACCTGGGAGTATCCAGCTTGGAGCAATGCCTGATTGCACCGGATGGTGGACTGGTGTTTAAGCCAGTGCCAGAGTACAAAAGACCACCCCACGCTGATCCAATACTCTTCGTTTTCGACTACATCAATAACTTTGATGGCGTTGGCGTGTTTATTCTGGGGGACATACACCCATTTCTTGGCAAGAATTCCCCACAGATGAGTTGGGAAATTCTTACCAGAGTGAAAAACCTTTACCATCGGCTCAAACCTACAGAAAAACGGATCGTGCTGCTGGGTCAAAACATCGAACTGCACGAAACTCTAGTTAGGCTGATCCCCTGGTGTGAAGTGCCACTGCCTAGTATCGATCAAATTCAAGACCACTTCGAGTCATATCTAGTTTTTCTTGAAGAATCTGCTACTGAGCAGGATGTCACGTTTCGAGTGTCCCTGAGTTATGAAGAAAAAGAAACCTTTGCACGGGCAGCGTTGGGACTGACGCTAGAGGAAGTCAGCGATTTCTTGCGGCTAACCGTCAAAGAGCGTTTGAGCAACGCTGGCATTTTGATTGATGCCACAGTTACGCCTCTGATAGTCGAGTACAAAACCCGGCTGTTGGCTCAGATGGGTATCGAATTGGGAAAACCTGCAACTATCCCCTTTGGCGGACTCGATTTACTCCGCGAATGGCTGACTCGTCGGCGGCGACTGTTCACTCAAGAGGCGCGATCGCTGCATCTGCCGCAACCCAAAGGCGTATTGTTGGCTGGCCCGCCCGGAACAGGTAAGTCCATTTGCGCCAAAAACATTGCAACCATACTCAATTTACCACTACTCCAACTTGATATTGCGTCCCTCCTTGGTTCTCTGGTTGGTGAATCTGAAGGTAATGTTCGCCGTGCCTTGAAGACAGCCGAAGTGATTGCACCCTGCGTTTTATGGATAGACGAAATAGAGAAAGCCTTGTCTGGTAGCGGCGACACCTCTGGAGTTTCCCAGCGAATCCTGGGAAATCTGCTCACATTTATGAGTGAGTGTACGGCTGGCGTGTTTGTTGTAGCTACCTGCAACGACCCGTCAGCACTACCAAGTGAACTCAAGAGGAAGGGAAGATTTGATGAAAACTTTTTTGTTGACTTACCAACCGAACCGGAGCGATGTCAAATCCTGAAAATTCACCTGGAGCGTTTTGGCATTGTGGTCGAAGGCGAATATCTGGAAGCGATCGCTGCAAACACCGCGAAGTTTTCAGGCGCAGAATTAGAAACTCTAGCAGCAGAAGCGGCACTGCTGGCGTTTGACGAAGGGCGACCGCAGCAAGTGACGCTGGGAGATTTAGAGAATTGCAGCCATTCCATTACCCCGCTTGCCGTTACTGATGCTGCTGCTGTGGAGCGAATGCAAGCTTGGTCTAAGACTGCGAGGGCTGCCTCTAGTCCTGTCATCGGGGCAAAACAAGCGTCTTTGCGTACTGCCAAGTTTCGCAACATGAATTGATAAAGTCCGCGATTTCTCCTGTTGTGTTCAAGAGAAATCGCATTGCTCAAAAGAGACAATTGCTACGCCAAAAAGAAAGTGAATTGGCTTGGATTGACAATGATATTTCTAATTTCAAAGTAAATCAAATGGCAAATACAGACTTAGTAACTTATTACGGTCAAACCGAAAAAATCGACCAGTTAGTTGAAAAACATGGTGCATATTTAGAACAACTAGATAGAAAAACGAAACTCTTGCTACGTACAACTTTGTCGCAATATGTTTTTATGCAACAAATATGTACTCCTGATAACTATTTGGTTACAGAAGCTTTGAAAGATGGAGACTTTGAGAGATTCCTGTGTGATGGTATTCCAAAAGTGTTAATAAATCTCTGTTCTGAGCTAAATGGACTAACTGTTGACGATGCTGAAACAATTTTAGAAGCTTTGCAACATCAATTACGTTGGGGTAATGCCCGATTATTGACGATTCAATAACTAATTACAGGTGAATATCTAATTTTTAGATATTCACCTGTTTACTAATTCCAGCATAAAAACTATGGAAACATATCTTGTTTTTGTTGACGCTGTTAACAACAGCAACAAGTTCTGGAGCGCAAAAGCTGAAGGCAGCAACTTAATAGTCCAATGGGGACGTGTTGGTTATCAGGCACAAACCAAAGTCCACACATTAGGAAGTTATCAAAGAGCGGTTAGCAAATTCAACAATCTAGTAGCCGAAAAGATGATGAAAGGCTACAGAAGAAGTCAGTCACAAATCGACAGTAATTGTGAAGTTTCTGAAATCAATAGAGCGATTGAATTACTAGAAATTATTCGTCCTTATGTAGAGCAGAGAAATTTCTCAGTTGCTTATATCAATGCCCTAAATCAATATCTGAAGATTGTTCCAACACCTTTAGGTATGCAAATTGAACCATACAGGGTATATCGCTCAGTAGAAGATGTCGATTATCAAATGGGATTACTCAATTCCCTGTTAGCGACACCTGCACCAATTGCTTCTGCGGTGGCTGTTGGTCATGCCCCTGAAGTAACAGCAGCAGAACCCAAGGTAGTCAGTCTCAAGACTATCAGTAAGAACTTCTGGCGACATTTATAAGGTTCAAGAGCATGACTGGCAAAAAGCTAGCCATGCTCTTTTTTTTAGGGGATGGATTAAAAGTACTTTCCATCCCTAATTAACTTTTCTCTCACTAAACTCAGCTAATTACGCCATTTGCCTAGCCATTAACTGGGCAAATAGCCCCTCAACAGCAGCTAACTCTTGAAAAGTCCCTTGTTGTACAACTCGACCTGATTGCAGTACATAAATGCGGTGAGCGTTGCGGATAGTGCTTAGTCGGTGAGCGATCGCAATTCTGGTAACTTGTAAGTTATCTAAACTTTCACTAACAATCGCCTGGGTTCTGTTATCGAGCGCACTGGTAGCCTCATCAAATAACAGAATCCGGGGTTTTAATGCCAGAGCGCGAGCAATCAATAACCGTTGTCTTTGCCCTCCAGAAAGATTACCACCTCCTTCACTCACAACAGTATGCATTTGCATTGGCATGGCGGTGATATCCTCAGCGAATCCCGACATCCGCGCTGCCTCCCAAGCTTCATCTAAAGTAATTTGAGCGCCGCCTGCAATATTCTCGAAAATTGAAGCTGAACTTAGCTGGCCATTTTGTAAAACAACGCCCAACTGTCGGCGGACTGCATTTACATCTAAGCCAGATAAGTCTTGACCATCATAGTAGACGCTACCCGCAATTGGAGTTTCAAATCCTAGTAGTAATCGCAGAATCGTCGATTTCCCACTGCCAGAACTACCTATTAAGGCAATGAACTCCCCAGGAGCGGCAGAGATACTCACATCATCCAGCGTCACCGGGCCATCATTGCGGTAACGAAAAGTAATATGTTCTAAATTAATATTACCGATAAGCCTGCCAGGATCGGCTTTGTACAGATCCACTTCTGGTACAGTCGAAAGAATAGGTTGGGTGCGTTGCCATTGGGGAAGAACTTGCAGAATTTCAGTAACTGTATTGCTCAAATCTGTGGTTCCCCTAGTAAAGTTACTAAAAGCTGTATTGAAAGCAAGGAAAGTTCCAAGGGATATTTCAATAACCCCTGAAGTTTGAGGACTTTCTAGGAGCTTAATAGTAAACCAGAAAAGGACACCATTCGTTAATATGGGCATTACTGTATTAAAAAGCGCAACAGCATCTTCAACCCGTTGTGTACTGAGTTCTAGCTTAATTTGTCGAGTATAGCTTTTACTCCAAGCTGCAAATGCACGTTCTTCTGCCCCAGCAATATGCAATTTGGAAATGCCATTAATTAGTTGCACCGTCTGCCCAAAAATACTGCCCCGCAGTTCCAAAAGCGGACGTACCTTAGATAGCAATAGTAAACCAGAGACTGTAGTGAAAGCGATCGCAACTATGGCAAAGGCAACTGCAATCAAAGCTAATTGGTAGTTGTAATAAAATAACTGTCCTAAGTAAAACAGCGCGAACAGGCTAGTAAGGAGATTGATTAGGGTTCTCCCACTGATTCGTCGGCTGATCGTACTTACAGATGATACACGGGAGAAGATGTCTCCGGTTGTGTACTCTCGGAAAAAGGATACTGGTAAGGAGAGCAGCCGATCCCAGACACCAGCCTGAGTCGAAGCATCCCCAGCTGTTTCAATCCGCAGCAGAGCAAACCCCTGAGTTAACTGAAATAAACCTGTCCCCAACGCTGCAACAAGTAGTCCTAATCCTATTTGTAGCAATAATCCCTTGTCGCTATCAGGAATTGCGTTATCTATGATAATTGATGTGGCATAAGGTGTAAGCATCCCTAGTAATGTGACAGCAACACCTGTAAACAAAATTACTAGCAGATCCTGCTTACGCCCTTTAAGTGTGAACCGCAGTACATCGACAGCTTGCAGTACTTTATCAGGTAGAGAGCGATAAAACATATAGGCAACAGGGGCCAGTGTTGCAGCTATGCGCTCATCCACTCGAAAGCGGGTATTCTCAACTGGGTCAAAAATTTCATAACGAGTTGCACTAATTGGTAGTAGCGCTACTGGCCGATTGTCCTGTTGCGTATAGGCAACTATTGGGCCAGAATCCTTCTCCCACCAGTTATCTCGCAACAGTACCTGCCGCATTCGGATACGTGAAGCCCGGACAATTGCTTCTAATGGCTCCTTAACTCGCTTGAGGTTTTCGGAGCGAGACGGGGGGCAAATCTCTACACCCATAGCTCTCCCTACGGCTCCAGCAGCAACTAACAAAGGAGTACCTTCATTGAAAAAATCACCATCTTGGGAACTTAATGTTGATGCTAAAGAGCCTATGGCTTGCGCTGTAACTTGACGATTCAGGCGTTGGCGATCGCGCAATCGTGTCATCTCTGCCTGTACTTCTTCCTCATCTAACAGGTTAAGGCATTGTAGCAATTGAGTGTGCAGTTGAGATAACCCAGCTAAAAGGATATCTGAATTTTGGAATTCGCTAGTAGCTTTAATAGTAAGTTGCGCCCCTTCCACTGCTTCTAACCACATTTTGTCAGCCAGGGGGAATGGTGTAGTGGATGTGGTTAAAATTAATTCCTCAAACCCCAGAAAGCGGACAGCCCCTTGAGTAAGTTGAACCCAACAGGTGACACTTGTTTTTGGCTGAAAAGTCTGACCATTGTTTAAAGAAAATCGTGATTGTCCCTCAGCTTTTACATGAATTGCTGGCATGGTAATCTGGGACAATACACTACCGATTTGTAACAACCAATTTTCTATCCACGCGATCGCCTTACCATCTCCACTGGCTATTAACTCGCAGTAACATTCCTTATGTACTTGTAGTAATTCAGTCTCACCAATTGGAACTGCCAAAATCTGACGCTGCTGATTAGCAGAATTAGCAGCAGTTCCAAAAAGTGCTTCACCTTGGCTAATACTGCACAGATAACGACGCATCCCTTCGATGACATTATCTTTAACTGTGACGGCAAACAAAGCCATAGAGCCAGACTGAATTACCCACACCCGTGAAGGGTCATCCAGTAGAATCGGTTCATTGCCATTAACTATATAAACTTGCCCCTGTATTAGCATTTTAGATTTTAGGTTCAGATTTTTAAATGTTTTATGGTAATTTACTGCTCACCGTCTCTACCCTTGAGTGCCCAGCAAGCGCGAATATGCACCATCCACTTGCCATAATTCTTTATGAGTGCCAAGTTGTACTACCTTTCCGCGTTCGAGGACGATGATTTGATCGCAGTCGCGGATGGTGCTTAATCGATGAGCGACAATTATACAGGTGCATCCTCGGCGGCGGAGATTCTGGTCAATGATTTGTTCTGTTTCTGCATCTAGGGCGCTGGTGGCTTCATCCATGATCAGGATTGAAGGATTATTCACTAAAGCACGAGCGATTTCTAAGCGTTGTCGTTGTCCGCCACTTAAATTAGCAGCACCTTCTATAAGTTCGGCATCTAATCCACCGGACATAGAGAGAATTACATCTGCGATCGCAGCATCAATACATGCCCGCATCAGACTTTTATCTGGTACAGTAGTGTCCCACAGAGTCAAATTATCTCTAACCGTACCGCCAAACAACAAAATTTCCTGCTCCACCATTGCAACGGAGTTTGTAAGCAGTTGTTGGGGAATCTGCTCTCTAGATTTACCATCAAAGTAAACTTCTCCCGCCCAAGGTTGATAAAGTCCGCTCACCAGCTTGGCAACGGTAGATTTACCAGAACCGCTTCCACCTACCAAAGCTACTCGTTGTCCCGGCTTAATTGACAGATTAAAGTTCTCAATTAGTGGCCGTTCCAGACGGCTATAGCCAAACGAAATATTCTGCAACTCCACATATCCCTGCAACTTGGGAACAAGATAAG
>NZ_JADEXU010000212.1 GCF_015206895.1 Nostoc sp. LEGE 12450
GTTCCAGGTGTAGTGGTGTTGAGTGCCACCGTAATCGCAGTGGAAGCATTTGCAGCCACACTTGTTGGCAGAGTTCCTACCAAACTAAATCCATCGGGAAGCTTGAGATTACTGAGATTGAGTGCAGCCGTACCTGTGTTCTTGATAGTAAAGGTTTTGGTCAGAGTATTACCAGTAATGACATCGCCAAAGTTAATTGCGGTAGTACTGCCATCTGCAATGTCAACTGTACCATTGAGGACTTGAATTTCAGGGATGGCAATAGTCTTGTGGGGGGCTTCGTATGCACCAATATCAATCACTGCCGTGCCATTACCATCGCCATCTTGAGGAGTTTTATTAGTTATACTATTGAAAATATTGGAACCAGCATCAATTGCGGGACTACCAGGTTGGAGACTAAAGTTACCATTGGCTGGATTAACAAACAACGGGTCTTTGTTTAAAATATTCCCTGAACCTGTAACGTTCAAAACTCCGTTGTAAGCAAGGTTATTGTTGAATGTAACATTAGTAGACTTATTGCTGACAATGAGAGACTCTCCCTTGCTTCCATACAGAATATTGTTATAGACTCGAACATTTTTAGCATAGTTAAGGAAAATTTCTCCGTCTGAAAGTACTTTTGAATTTTGGTAAATTGTATTATTCACAATGTCTACAGGGTTTTCTCCTTTTAAAATCTGAATACCTGCCCCGCCATTGTTGTAAGTTAAGTTGTTACTGATTAAAGCTTTACCAGTGTAAGCAACATCTCCAACATAAGAAGTGTCAAGCATTATTCCATGACCTTCAGTTATTTTTCCTACTACCTTCCAAGGAACTAATGATTGATTATCAAAAACAGTATTGCCTTTAATAATTACTTTGTAATCTGCCGTGTTGTTATCGGAATTCCAAAGATTAAGCATACTAATACCTTGTGTACCATAAGGTGAGTACCATGCATTTCCAGTAACGACATTATTTTCTACTGTAATATAGTCCGCTTGTGTTGTTCCAATTCCTGATCCTGGAAACTTGGAAATATTGTTATTACTAATTGTGATATGACTTGAATGTTGATTTGGATTGTCACTACTGACCGTAACATAAATACCATTTCCAGATGTTGTTGGATTATTTAAATTGTCTTTTTCGTTAAGTGCATATTCTAAGTTAATATTGTCCCGATTTCCTACCAATGTTAAGCCTTCAATTGCTATGTAGGTTGAGCCTATAATTGATATAGCCTGCCAATTTTTTGCATTTGCTTCTAAAACAGGTTTGTGCCCAGGTAATGCCTTAAATGTGATGGGTGCATTAGCCGTACCCTGCTTATTTGTAATACTCAGGATATTGCTGTAAGGCGAGGTGTAAGTACCATTCATCACGTAGACTGTATCACCTGCCTTCACCAAGTCAGCAGCTTTTTGGAGGCTGCGAAATGCATCTCCTTGACTCAAGCCATTAGATTTATCATTGCCTGTTCCAGAAACGTAGTATGTAGCCATCTGTTTACTCCGAATGGGTGTAAGGTGGGAAATTGGTAGTACAATCTCAGCAACTTTATTCAGTTGCTAAGTAGTTATTTGAATGAGTAATCTATCTAGACTTTTTAGGACAGTCGCAGTTGTTCGATCGCAACTGGAAATCGCGTTGATTATAGAAACACTGTTGTACAACTGAATTCTTTTTCTGTTAACCATTAATGGTTAAATCGGGGATGTAGATACCGTTAATTGTTAGTATTTTCTTAAGAAGAATCGGACGATTAGCACATGAATGTGTAGCACAAAGACTGAGATGCTTACTATCTTCTTTGAGCTTGTTATTAGACATTCTGTAACTGCTAGATTTGGAGTCGGATTGAATCGTATCTTCATCTGTAGCAGCTTCGATCGCTGCTCTTTATGAGCTAGCTTTATCTATCTGCTATATTCAATACAACGATCATAAATTGGCATAATAAGTCCTCTAAACTTTATCCGTTGTCTGAGGTCAGGAGGTTGCTAAATCGGTATGGTAAAATGTACCCCTGGCTGATAACTGGGGACTTAAAGTTACAGTGGTCAAAGTAGAATTGGTTGAAACTTTAGTGAGTTGAACCCTTAACTTAAGGGGACTAATGTAACAACTGAGTCGAACCTGTTCTAAGCGGCGTAAATGAATCCTTGTGAACTTGTTTAAAATTAACCTTTACAAATAGTACTTGATATCAGTGAATGCTCTGAATGTGGTAGGTTTTTTTACAACAAATTCAAAAAAACTATGGAGATGTAATGGTGAAGTGCTGTTAATTTACAGTGATATGGGAATGAAAAGTGCTTTATGCAAGGATATGATGAAGTTTGTCTAAATATTCGGCAGGCTACGCTTACTTCAAGCAACGATGATCTCGTTAGTAAATAGGGTAAATCTTTGTTGTTGCGATCGCACATGAGGGAAGAGGGTTTTTCTAAATCGCCAAAATATTAACTAAACTTGCTTATTATTTATAGCGACGATGCCTTTTCTACCGCCTTCGCTGCCGGAATTAGTCCCGATCGCAGTTTCTACTGTTGATAAGTCAAATGACTTGGGTACGATTGATTCATAGTTCTCGTAACGCTGTTATACTTAAGTATTTTTCCTTTTGAGAAGATACCGTTAATGTGGACTCGTTTACTTTTCGGATAACCCAAAATTCAACATCTCCAAATCGCCCATGATTGAAATTGACGGTTCTTACGGAGAAGGAGGCGGACAAGTTCTTCGCACTTCCTTAAGTCTAGCCGCCATCACTGGTGAACCCATACGGATTGCAGGCATTCGCGCTGGACGCAAAAAGCCAGGATTAGCAGCACAACACTTAACAGCCGTTCGGGCTGCGGGTAGAATTTGTAATGCCCAACTACGGGGTGATGCTTTGGGTTCAATGCTGCTGGAATTCATTCCAGGTAGTGCTGTGCAAGCTGGAATTTACACCTTTGATGTTAGCAAAGCACAAGAAGGTGGTTCTGCGGGTGCGATCGCTCTAGTTTTACAAACAATTCTCTTACCTTTAGCACTAGCAACGGGTAATTCTCAGGTAACGCTAAAGGGTGGAACTCATGTAAACTTTAGCCCGACTGTAACCTACATTGAGCAAGTTTATCTGCCAATACTGCAACGTATGGGAGTAGAAGCCCAAGTTAAGTTAGGCGCTTGGGGGTGGTTTCCTCAAGGTGGGGGAGAAATAGAGTTACAAGTAATTGGCGGTACTCAACTCGGCGGGATCAACTTGCTGGAAAGGGGAGAGTTAAAACAGGTGCGAGGAATAGCAGCAGTAACGGAACTACCTTCTCATATTCCGCAACGGATGGCGAATCGTGCGGAGAATTTGTTACGGGAAGCGCATTTGAAAGTTCGTATACAGACTTTGCGAGAAAAAGGTGTGGCACCTGGCGCAGGTATTTTTTTAACTGCTGAGTATCAGAACAGCTTGACTGGCTTTGGTGGATTCGGGCGTTTGCGGTTGTCGGCAGAGACAGTTGCAGAGATTGCTTGTCAGCAACTGCTTGAATTTCATTACACCGGCGCAGCAGTGGATGAACATTTAGCAGATCAGTTATTATTGCCAGCTACTTTAGCCTCACAAGAAAGTCAGTATCGGGTGGCTGAAGTAAGTAGACATTTGACTACGAATGCAGCCGTAATTGAACAGTTTGGGCTAGCGCAAATTACGGTAAATGAAGCTGAGAAAATAGTATCTGTAAAGAGTTTAACTAGTTGAAATAAGGGTTATTACTTTAGTAATAATTGATGATCGACTACTTTGTAGTCCTACCTAAAAATCTAAATCAATATTTTTATACTTTCTGTTTTCAACTAAAAACAGAAGCTTTTAGCAGACAACTATAATAAATAGTAAAAACTGCATTTAAAAAATTTAAGTAATAAACAAACTTATGCCTGTGCAATATCATCAAGCTATTGAAGTGTTTTATTTTTATGCTCATGAAGATGAAATACTTCGCGACAAACTAGAAAAGCATCTCACCTTTTTAGAACGGTAAGGTGTGATTACAGGATGGCATGATCGCAAAATTGAAGCAAGAAAAGAATGGCAGAATGAGATATACACCCACTTATATTCATCTCAGATAATTTTGCTGCTTGTAAGTGCAAATTTTGCTTAATATTATTGCTCGAATGTCGAAGTAAAACTGGCAATGGAACGGCATGAAAGCAAAGAAACCAGAGTTATTCCTATAATTCTCGACTTTGTTGATATTAAATTGATAACGCAAGTTCGTAAATGTAATCAAACTTGCAATAAATAATAACGTTAATAATATCAATAATTTTTACATTACTTAACTTACTTTCATTTATTCTCGCCTACTTACTTTATCTAGAAAGTTGCATTTGTTGTAATCATAAGCAACTGACCAATTTCCAAGGCGAGTGCAAGTTTTGTTGAGACTAAGTTGAGTCGATCCGAATACTTGTTATTTATCTAACCCTGGTAGACAGCATTGAAATAGCTGTTAAAAAACATGGTAATAAATTTATTAGTGACACATATAAAATTGGAATAAAATCGTGATTGATGAGCAAGAAATAGAAAAGCTGTGGCAAGCCTTCAAGGTATTAGATGTAGACGGCAACGGAGCAATCTCAACCGACGAACTGGGGGAGGTAATGCGATCGCTAGGACAAAATCCTACGGAAACGGGTTTGCGTGACTTAATCAAAGAGATTGACGTGGATTTGTCAGGCACTATTGACTTTGAAGAGTTTAAAACGCTGATGATCGCTAAGGTAGGCGATCGCGAAAGCCGCCTCAAGTTAGCCTTCAGCGCCTTTGATGAAGACAACAGCGGCCAAATTACTGCTGTCGAGTTGCGGACGGTAATGAGTCAATTTGGGCTGACAGACGCTGAATTGAAGGAGATGCTACAGGAAGTAGATCATGATGGCGATGGCTCAATTGACTTTGAGGAATTTTGTCAGCTAGTACCGGAAGAGTCAGAGAGCAAGACAGGCTATAAAGACTCACCAATTTCTCTGGAAAGTTCGCTTAAGACAGTTGCCACTAACAATACACCAGTTGCCGACACCACTCAGCCTACTCTACAAGAAGCAACCAGCAACACGACTCCAGAGTTGGCACAGCTAAGAGAACAGTTGGTGCAACACCCAAACTCACCAAATCAGAAAAAAAGCGGCACCTCCCGCTTACAAATGCAGATTGGTTTGTTTCGGCTAATTCAAGGAGCGGCCTATCGTAGCTTCCGTGAAAGTTTTTCCGCTAACCATGAGACTCACTTACGCGTCAAAAACCTGCCATACAGAATTACTGACTTTGTGGAATTTGTCAAGCAGGCGATCGCGCTTTACAAGGGATTAGGTGTGGTGGAAGAGGCTTGCTACCCCGTACTGGATACAGTAGTTGAATCGATTGCAGATGAATATGCCCGATTGCAAGAGCGCATCAAAGGCTGGAAAGCAGTGGCAAAGACTCCCGAAATGTTGGCAGAAGAGAAAAAGATTTTAGAGGCGCGGAGTAAATTTGCCAATGTCAAAGAAAAGTTTGCTGCCGGAGTCGAGTTTGCAATTACCATCAAAAAGAAAAGTCTCAGCTTGGGTGACATTGTAGAAGGTGTGCTGGCCATCAACGAGCTTAATCGCCTGAGAGGGATAGAAATGAATGAAGAAATGGCACCACCACCACCTAAATCTGAGGGAAATCCCAGAGACTATTTATTGAAGTGGAACCGTGTCATCCTCTCGCAGGCAACCGAGGAAGTGGATGGTGCAATGATGCCAGTAGCATATTGGTATGAAGATTTCATGCCCAAGTTATTAGCAGCGTTTAGTGTCTCTACGGCAGCAGATATCCAAAGTAATACCATACCTGACGAGGCAGCTTTGGATGAGTGGTATGACTTGACAAAAAAATCCGGAGAATTTAACCGCTACGGAGCAGATGTTGCCGAGAACTTTCTCCATTGCACTGCAAAAGAGAAACTGATACTCAAACAAGCATGGCGATTAACACATCACTACCTAAATGGAGTGCAGAAACGGCGCGAACGCCTAGAATTTGGGCGGGAGTCAGGCGCACTCTCGCAATATGTATCATTCATTGATGTCTATCTAAATCGGACTGAGGTGAAGGATTCCCAAATGCGTGTCAGCTTCCCCTATTACATCGGCCCAGCAGTGTGGCGCTTCTTCCACACCACGGCTGAAATAGCGTGTACCAAAACCGACGTACAGCAAAAAAACCTGATAGCAATCTTCAAGGACTTCTTCCAACTGTTTGCTACCATGTATCCCTGTCCCTATTGCCGCCACCACCTGAATATGTACGTTGTGCAGAATAAGGAAGTGGATATGTATCCCGTGGAATACCTTGTCCTGGGACGCGATCCTAACCTTAGAGACTTTGAGGTATCACTGGAGGCAAAATTATCAACCGTAGTCGATGGTTCCTCCCTGCGTTTATTCTTCTGGAAGTTACATAACACTGTTTCTTCATCCATTGCGCGATCGGAAGAGTGGTATCACAAGGATGAGAAGGCGTTTTACACTACCCGCTTTTGGCCCAGCCTTGACTCGGAGCTAGCCAGAGCAAATGCCCTCAGATATACCAGCATCGAAACTGCTCGTATTTACAACATTTATGGAATGCTCAAGCCATTGGCACGTCTGACAGGAGTAAAAACGGAATTGCCAAAGCTGTTACAAAAAGGTGATGAAAATAGCCTGAAGGAAGCATGTATAGTTGCACAGAACCACATCGCGGATTTGGAGGAAGCTGTCATCCGTGGAGAGTTTCTGCAAGAAACATACTATTTTGACCCCGATGTCGTAGATAAAGCTCCACTTTTTACCCCTGAAGAGGAAGAGTTTGCACGAACTGGTATGTTCATAGAAGCCGCTTAAACGTCATCCAGTTCAATTAAAATAATTTGCATGACCGATAATTTAATGTAGAGATGTTGCAATACAACGTCTCTACAGCTCCCTAAATCTACATCTCTCCCAGAATGATGATTGAGAAGGTACACAAACCTGGTAGATTTAGCTATCAGCGAGTAAAAACTGGTGAAGATGAAAGTCCTGGTTATTGGTGGTGATGGATATTGCGGTTGGGCAACTGCTCTTTACCTTTCCAATCGAGGTTATGAAGTTGGAATTTTAGATAGTTTGGTGCGGCGGCACTGGGATAATGAACTAGGTGTCGAAACTCTCACTCCGATCGCACTAATTCAACAACGTCTCCAGCGCTGGCAAGATTTGACAGGTAAATCTATCGACTTGTTCATCGGCGATATTACAAATTACGAATTTCTTAGCAAAACCTTACATCAATTTCAGCCAAATGCCCTAGTGCATTTTGGTGAACAGCGTTCGGCCCCATTTTCCATGATTGACCGAGAACACGCAGTTCTCACCCAGGTCAATAATGTAGTTGGGACGTTGAACTTGTTGTACGCCATGCGGGAAGATTTCCCGGACTGTCATTTGGTGAAGCTGGGAACGATGGGTGAATACGGTACACCCAACATCGACATCGAAGAAGGGTATATCACCATTGAACACAATGGACGCAAGGATACCCTACCTTATCCCAAGCAGCCTGGCTCCATGTACCATTTAAGCAAGGTTCATGATAGTCATAATATCCACTTTGCTTGCCGGATTTGGGGATTGCGGGCAACTGATTTAAATCAGGGCGTAGTTTATGGTGTCTTAACCGAAGAAACGGGGATGGACGAACTATTGATTAATCGCCTGGATTACGATGGTGTGTTTGGTACAGCACTAAACCGCTTTTGTATTCAAGCAGCAATTGGACATCCCTTAACTGTCTACGGTAAAGGTGGACAAACTCGTGGGTTTTTGGATATTCGGGATACAGTACGATGTGTGGAATTAGCGATCGCTAACCCTGCACAACCTGGTGAATTCCGCGTATTTAACCAATTTACTGAACAATTCAGCGTCGGTGACTTGGCATTGATGGTGAAAAATGCTGGTAACGCTATGGGATTGAAGGTAGAAATCAATCACTTAGATAATCCCAGAGTTGAGAAAGAAGAACATTACTTCAACGCTAAAAACACTAAATTGCTTGATTTAGGTTTACAGCCTCACTTGCTCTCTGATTCTCTACTCGATTCTCTGTTAAACTTTGCTATTAAGTATCAGAAACGAGTCGATCACAAGCAAATTATGCCCAAAGTCTCTTGGCACAGAAATTAGGTAAACCCCAGTAAATCGTGGGTCTAAAATTGGTCGTCATATCTTAGCACAATATGGCGACCAATCAATTATTATTTATCAGGCGCATCATCCAGCTATTAAGCTGTTCTATATTTAAATTGCATAAACTGGGCACTTATGTTGTCCACCCCACAAGAGTTATGTTTAATTCGATTATGCGAATTAGATGTTTTATAGCTTACTAAATTTTCCGTTTAGCACAGTTATTATAACTGTGCAAAATTGATTGCAGCACACGAGACAGTTTATTCTGTGTTTAATCGTAAAATTCACTCTGAAGCTGAGATTATCTGCCTGTACTGAATAGTTTTTTATGAGAATTGCCCTATTTACTGAAACCTTTTTACCCAAGGTTGACGGCATTGTAACGCGTCTGCGCCATACTGTTGACCATCTACAGCGTAGTGGTAATCAAGTGCTGGTGATTGCCCCTGATGGAGGCATCACTGAACACAAAGGCGCTAAAGTTTACGGCATTACTGGCTTTCCTTTGCCATTGTATCCAGAATTGAAAATGGCACTTCCCCGCCCAGCCATTGGTTATGCTTTAGAAGAGTTTAAGCCAGAGGTGATTCATGTCGTGAATCCAGCCGTTTTGGGTTTAGCTGGCATATTCTACAGCAAAATCCTCAAAATACCCTTAATAGCTTCCTACCATACCCATTTGCCCCAATATCTTCAACATTACGGCTTGGGGATGCTAGAGGGTTTTCTTTGGGAACTGCTCAAAGGCGCTCATAATCAAGCAGCTTTGAATCTGTGTACCTCCACAGCAATGGTGGAGGAACTGACAGGACATGGGATTGAACGTGTAGATTTATGGCAGCGTGGGGTGGATACGGAATTTTTTCATCCCAATTTAGCTAATGTAGAGATGCGATCGCGCCTATCCCAAAATCATCCAGAAAGTCCATTGCTACTTTATGTTGGGCGGCTTTCTGCTGAAAAAGAAATTGAGCGCATCAAACCAATTTTAGAAGCAATTCCCGAAGCGCGGTTAGCATTGGTTGGAGATGGCCCACACCGTCAAGCACTGGAAAAACACTTTGCTGGCACAAATACTTATTTTGTTGGATATCTTATGGGACAAGAATTAGGTTCTGCCTTTGCGAGTGCTGATGCCTTCATATTTCCTTCCCGTACAGAAACACTAGGCTTAGTACTACTAGAAGCGATGGCTGCTGGCTGTCCCGTGGTAGCAGCCCGTTCCGGGGGAATTCCTGATATTGTGACAGACGGGGTAAATGGATATCTTTTTGAGCCAACAGAAGATGTTAAAGGAGCAATCGCTGCTACTGTTCGCCTCTTAGAACAAAAAGAACAACGAGACATCATCCGTCAAAATGCTCGCCAGGAAGCAGAAAGTTGGGGTTGGGCAGCTGCAACCAATCAGCTACAAGATTACTACCAGAAGATAATATTTTCTGAGCAGTTGGCAAAATAAGAGGTAGGGAGTGGGGAGATGAGGGAGCAGGGGAAGCAGGGAAAGAAGAATTAATAACCATACCCTATGCCCAAAATCTAAAATCTTAAATTCCCATTACCGAAACAGACTCATAATACAAGCCCATTTCTTTATGGGGATTATTAATTTTGAATTTTGAATTTTTAATTCGGAGCGAAGCGACGTGACACTCCCCAACCCTGGCAGCGTCTTGGCTACATTAACTGAACTGACTCAAGTTAATCGTACTCACGCCTTATTACGTCGCGTAAAAGATTTATCTGTTAATGAATTTGTTTGCCTACTCGACTTCATAACTGCTGAGTTCCAGCAATTTCTTAGAGCTATTGAACTAATCAATAATGAAGCTCTAGAAACTATGTTAGAGAAGGTACTAGAAGCTATCACACTTAAAATAGGTCAAATCCTGCAAGCAGAACATACAGCTATTTTTTTAGTTGACCATGACAAAGGTCAACTATGGTCAAAAGTTCCTCAAGATAATAGTCAAAAATTCTTAGAAATTCGTACTCCTATGACTGTGGGTATCCCCGGTCATGTTGCCAGTACAGGTCAATATTTAAATATATCTGAAACTTATACTCATCCTTTATTTAGCCCAGAACTTGAAAAACAAATGGGCTACAAAATCCATAATATTTTATGTATGCCTGTTATCAGCAGCAAGAACCAGACTGTTGCGGTAGTTCAACTGGCTAATAAAACCGGGAATGTTCCGTTTAATTATGATGATGAAGAACGTTTTCGAGACTTTGCCGCTTCTATTGGGATTATTCTGGAAAGCTGCCAATCTTTTTATGTCGCGGCTCGGAATCAACGAGGCGCAACGGCTTTATTACGCGCAACTCAGACATTGGGGCAAAGTCTGGATTTAGAAGCAACTTTGCAAATAGTCATGGAACAAGCTCGAATTTTAATGCAAGCAGACCGCAGTACGCTGTTTTTATATCGTAAAGAGATGAGCGAACTCTGGACAAAAGTTGCGGCGGCAGATGGCACAAACTTGTTAGAAATCTGTATTCCAGCTAACCGAGGCATTGCTGGCTATGTGGCTTCCACTGGTCAAGCCTTAAACATTTCTGATGCCTACAAAGATCCCCGCTTTGACCCAAGTACAGATAGAAAAACTGGTTATGTTACTCGAAATATTCTATGTTTACCAGTATTTAATTCTGCAAATGAATTAATTGGCGTAACCCAATTAATTAATAAGCAGCAAAACAGTTTTACTGCTTCTGATGAAGAGTTTATGCGGGCTTTTAATATTCAGGCAGGAATTGCTTTAGAAAATGCTCGTCTATTTGAAAATGTATTGTTAGAAAAACAGTATCAAAAAGACATTTTGCAAAGTCTTTCAGATGCGGTGATTTCTACAGATATGGCAGGTAGAATTGTCACGATTAATGATGCAGCTCTGGAGTTATTGGGTTGCCCTGTAAAAGACACTAATACCAAAAGTCACAAGCTTTTGTGGGAACAAAATTTGATTGGTCGCTTAGTTTGGGAAGTTGTGCCGATTGAAAATCTCCAAATGCGACTCGAAGATAGCTTAAAAACTGGAGCTAAACATTATGTGCCAGAGCAGACTTTGATGGTGGGAATTTCTCAAGTTAAGAATGCTGTTAATGGTAGTGGGACGTTTAGCACTCAGTACTCAATTTTAGCAATGTGCGATCGCACTAACCCCAATGTGTTCATTCCCTGGAATCTCCCCCTCACACCCGAATCTGAGTTTTTTAGCCCTGATGAGGTGCAAACATTAGAACGCAGTACAAATCTCACTGTCAATCCCCTAACTAACCCAGAAGGCGGCGTTCGGGGTGGTTTGGTGGTGTTGGAAGACATCAGCCAGGAAAAACGGATGAAAACTACCATGTCTCGCTACCTAACGCCTCATGTAGCTGAACAAGTCATGGCTCTGGGAGAAGATGCTTTAATGGTGGGTGAGCGTAAGGATGTAACCATCTTGTTTTCTGATATCCGAGGCTACACAACACTTACAGAAAATATTGGTGCAGCTGAAGTATTATCCTTGCTCAATCAGTATTTTGAAACGATGGTGGAGGCGGTTTTTAACTACGAAGGCACGCTCGATAAATTTATTGGTGATGCGTTAATGGCGGTATTTGGTGCGCCGCTACCTCTGACAGAAAATCATGCTTGGAGAGCTGTGCAGTCAGCGTTGGATATGCGACAACGCTTAGAGGAATTTAACCAACGGCGAATTATCCAGGCACAGCCACAAATTCATATTGGCATTGGCATTAGTTCTGGAGAAGTGGTTTCGGGTAATATTGGTTCCCGCAAACGCATGGATTATACCGTAATTGGAGACAGTGTAAATTTGAGTTCGCGCTTGGAAGCGGTAACTAAAGAATACGGCTGTGATATTATTTTAAGCGAATTTACTTACCAGATGTGCAGCGATCGCATTTGGGTGCGCCAGTTAGATAAAATCCGAGTCAAAGGGAAACACCAAGCAGTTAATATCTACGAGTTAATTGGCGATCGCAACACCCCTCTAGATGCCAACACCCAAGAGTTTTTGTATCACTATCATACTGGACGCGCTGCTTATTTATCGCGCAACTTCTCACTAGCGATCGCTTGTTTTAAAGCCGCCAAATACATCCAACCTAAAGACCAAGGTGTTGATATCCACCTAGAACGTGCGCGTAATTATTTACAAAATCCGCCCCCAGAGTTATGGGATGGTATTTGGACAATGCTTACTAAGTAGTCATGGGGCATTGGGCATGGGGCATTGGCAAGAGGACTTGAGGA
>NZ_JADEXU010000400.1 GCF_015206895.1 Nostoc sp. LEGE 12450
CTTGAGGGGAGACAAAATGGTCTAGAATGCTTATATTGCAAAGAGTGTGGCAATTTGTGGTAAAAGAAAAAGAGCCTTCATTCGCAACAAGCTCTATTTAATGATAATGTTACCAGAATTCTACGAAACAAACCTCAAGCGAGAATTGGGACGTGCAGAATATTTATTACTAAAAATCCTGATAAATTTATTACAATCTATTAAAACTGTTAGCATTGAAGCACTGGCTACTGCTTTACCTATCCCCATATTTTTTGAAAGTAGAAGAAAGAAAGTTCAAAGATTTTTGTCATTAAATTACATAAATATTGAAGAAATTTGGTTCCCAATTATTAAAAGCTGGTTAGAGATATATTTTCCCTTAAATGAAGTTATTTATTTAGTAATTGACCGGACTAATTGGGGGTGTATTAATCTCTTAATGATTAGTGTAGTTTGGGATAAAAGGTCTATTCCAATATACTTTAAGCTATTAGACAAATTGGGTTCAAGCAATTTTGATGAACAAGAAGCAGTATTTAAAAAAGCATTGCCGCTTTTTAATAATTATAAAACCGTTGTACTAGGAGACCGCGAATTCTGTTCATTGAAATTGGCTAACTGGCTTACAGAACAGAAAGTGTACTTTTGTTTACGTATAAAAAAAGATGCATTTATAGAAATAGAACCAGAAATTTGGCTCCAATTAAAAAATTCTGGTTTATCACCTGGAGTTTCGTTCTTCTATCAAGGCATTAAATATACAAAAACTACAGGGTTTATTAGCTTTAATCTTGCAGGTAAATGGAAGCGAAAACGTTTTGGAGTTGCGCCAGAGGAAGGTTGGTTTATTCTCACTAATTTTGATACTTTGGAGTCTACTATTAAAGCTTACAAACAACGGTTTGATATTGAGGAGATGTTTAGAGATTTTAAAAGCGGTGGTTATAACTTAGAAGATACTAATGCATCAGGGAAACGGCTAATTTCCTTAATACTATTAATCTCACTTGCCTATACAGCTGCAACTATATCTGGTCAAAAAATTAAACGTATGGGTGTTCAAAAATATGTCGGACGAATTAAACAATCTGAGCGGATTGTTCGACGACATAGTAGTTTTTATATTGGATTATATGGATCTAACTGGGTCAATTTCATGGAAAATTCTTATGAATTGGTGGCTGAGTTAATGACATTAGCTCCTAATAAGCGGAAGTATTATCAACAAGGGGAGAGAGCCATGAGGCTTATTTTATCTGCATCCTAGCCCTTTTTGTAGCCCCCCAAG
>NZ_JADEXU010000213.1 GCF_015206895.1 Nostoc sp. LEGE 12450
GAATATACTAATGACAAATGACAAATGACTAATGACTAATGACTAGTGGCAAATGACAAATGACAAATGACGAATGACAAATGACAAGATAGAGGAGCAATAGGGGGTGAAACCCGAAGATTATGGTTGTGAGCTACTCATTAAAAATCTTGTTAATTGAGGATAACCTAGCTTCTGCTAGGTTATTACAAGAGTTTCTGATGCAAGCGCAGTCCCAAGAGTTTACTCTGGTTCATGTGACGCGATTGGGGGAAGCACTTCAGGAACTAAGTCAATGTAATTATGATGTTATTTTATTAGATTTAACTCTACCTGACAGTCAAGGATTGTCATCTCTACCTCCTCTGATTGGTCAAGCACCAAGCATACCGATTGTTGTCTTAACCAATACAAATGACGAAGAACTAGCAATTGAAGCAGTGCGGCAGGGGGCACAAGATTATCTAGTCAAGCGCCAGGTAAATGTAGACGTGTTGGTTCGCTCTTTGCGTTATGCGATCGAGCGCAAGCAGGTTTTAGAATCATTACGCACAGTCAATGAAACATTACAAACTCGGGTTGAAGAACGAACTGCGGAACTGGTG
Source organism: Nostoc sp. LEGE 12450 (assembly GCF_015206895.1). Lineage (GTDB taxonomy): Bacteria > Cyanobacteriota > Cyanobacteriia > Cyanobacteriales > Nostocaceae > Nostoc. Next base: position 585 of record NZ_JADEXU010000213.1, read on the forward strand.
AAAGCCAATGAACTCAACCAGTTCAAATCTGAATTTGTTTCGATGCTTTCCCATGACATCCGCAATCCTTTAAATACTATTCTCTTGGCTGCTGGATTGCTACAAAACCAGGATGAAAGATTGACCAAAGAGAAAAAACTGAATCATTTGCAAATGATTCGCTCGGCGATCAAAAATATGGCAAAGCTATTGGATGAAGTTACATTCATCGGCAGAGCTGATTCTGGCAGACTGGGGTATGAACTTATTTGTATAGATTTAGAAGCTTTTTGCCGCCAAATGGTCGAAGAAGTTCGATTAATGGCAAGTGATAAGCATCTGACTTTGGTGTTTGCCAGTTGTGGACAATTAGACGAAGCATTATGGGATGAAAGCTTGCTACGGCATATTTTGGGCAATTTACTGAGCAATGCGATTAAGTATTCACTACCGGGCGGTATAGTGCGTTTTGAATTAATTGGTCAGGAAAAAACAGTAATTTTCCGAATTCAAGATTCGGGAATTGGCATTCCTCAAGAAGACCAAAGACGGCTATTTCAGCCTTTCCAACGTGCCGACAATGTTGGAAATATTCCAGGTACTGGCTTAGGATTAGCGATCGTCAAAAAATGTGTCGATGCACACGAGGGCGAGATTGTAGTCAATAGTCAAGTTGGAGTCGGTACAACCTTTACCGTCACCCTTCCTTTACTAGAAGTTTAAGCATCTAAGTTAAGTTATTCAGGTTAAATTATATACATTTAAGGAATGCAGCAAAGTTTCCCCAAAGGAATTGCTTGTTACTACCCCTCATTCACAACTTCTCGTCTGACAAACAAAGCCCGATAAACAGGTTCACCCTTTTTTTGTGTGCCTATTTCCCGTTCTGTGGGCACTGGTAACGGGTTTTCTGCTAGCCATTCTTCTGTTCCAACTTTCTGATAAGCTGGGTGGGCGGCGAAGCGATCGCGCATTTCCACCGCGATAAATTCCATATCTGATTGCACAAACACAACGCCACCAACCGCCAGATAACTGGCTAATTCTGCCACTAATTCTGGTTGCACCACACGGCGTTTAGCATGGCGGGTTTTAAACCAAGGATCGGGAAATTGAATTGTCACACGCTGTAAACTTCCTGAAGGGAGGGAAGACAACAGCGATCGCAGTGAGTTATTCACATTGCAAAATAAGTAGTGCAGATTTGTTAAAGCCAACTCCGAACGTAACTTATTCGCCTCCACTACCAACGGTTCTCGAATTTCTAAGCCGAGATAATTCCAATTGGGTTCGATGCTGGCCATATTTAACAAAAATTGCCCCTTAGCGCAGCCAATATCTAAATGTAGGGGTTGATTTGGCTTTGCATAAATTTTTTCCCAGTCAAGGGGACTTGCTGGTGTTTGATACTTGTTAGCAAGTGGATTCACATGCTGACGGACTCGGACTGCTGCCAAAATTCCTCTCCTTTACTTCAAAATATCTTGTTGATTCTGAATACCAATTTCTGCAACTTTCCCTTTAAATTCCATCTTGGAAGTCTTTTTCCAATTCTGCTATTTTTTTACGTAGAAATTATCAACTACGCTTTTATTTTTCAGACCTGATTGAACGAAAATTCTAGGAACTAATGGTTATCAAAGTAAAAGCTGATAAAGCCAATTTTAGATTGTTTTCTTAAATTTACTCTGTCATGTTTCAAATCAAGCTAATTTGCATCAAGCAATCTTTTATTTTACCGCTCTTGTTAAATAGCTAAAAGTCTTTCAAATGTGAGTTATTGTATCTTTTTTCACTAGATATTTCGGATTAGCTGCTCAGGCAAAAAACGGCAATATTATGCTAGAATTATATCAAATTATGGCAATTATTCAAGAGCAATTTAGAATAATTTTGCGCTTTGTTGAGTAAACAAGCTAAAATCTACGATTTTTGGAGATTTTTAGGTTATGACAACCTCACAGGAGAGGATTATCCCGATAGATTTGCGAACCGAAATGTCGCAGTCTTATCTGGAATACGCCATGAGCGTGATAGTGGGTCGGGCGTTGCCAGATGCCAGGGATGGACTCAAACCTGTGCATCGCCGCATTCTCTACGCAATGCACGAGCTAGGTCTGCTCCACGATCGCCCCTTTAAGAAATGCGCCCGTGTAGTGGGAGAAGTGTTGGGTAAATACCACCCCCACGGCGACACAGCAGTATATGATGCCTTGGTGCGGATGGCGCAGGATTTTTCCATGCGATCGCCCCTAGTTAACGGACATGGTAACTTCGGTTCGGTAGACAACGATCCGCCAGCCGCCATGCGGTACACAGAATGCCGCTTACAGGCTTTAACTAGCGCTGGTTTACTACACGACATTGAGTATGAAACCGTAGATTTTGCCGATAACTTCGACGGTTCCCAACAAGAACCCACAGTCTTACCGGCACGGATTCCCCAATTATTGCTCAACGGTTCCTCTGGGATTGCCGTGGGTATGGCAACCAACATTCCGCCCCACAATTTGGGCGAATTGATTGATGCTTTGGTGGCTGTAATCCACAATCCAGAAATCACCGATCTGGAATTAATGCAGTATGTCCACGGCCCAGACTTTCCGACTGGGGCGCAAATTTTGGGAACATCTGCTATTCGAGAAGCTTACACTACCGGGCGTGGTTCCATTACCATGCGTGGTGTCGCTAACATTGAAACCGTTGAACAACGGGGACGGCCAGATAGAGAAGCAATTATCATCACCGAATTGCCCTATCAAACCAATAAAGCGGCGCTAATTGAAAAAATCGCCGAAATGGTGAACGAAAAGCGGCTAGAGGGCATCGCAGATATCCGGGATGAAAGCGATCGCGACGGGATGCGAGTTGTCATCGAACTTAAGCGTGATGCTTATCCTCGCGTCGTTCTGAACAACCTCTACAAACAAACGCCACTGCAAGCCAACTTTGGGGCGAATATGCTGGCTTTGGTGAATAGCGAACCCCAAGTACTCACCCTCAAGCAGTTTTTAAGCGTCTTCTTAGATTTCCGCATCGAATCCATTGCTAGACGTACCCGTTACGAACTGCGGAAAGCTGAGGAACGCGATCATCTCCTGCAAGGGTTATTGATTGCCCTATCCCAGTTAGATCCAATTATTGTCTTGATTCGCCATGCGCCCGATGCGCCCACAGCTAAAGGCGAATTAATCACAACTTATGGACTCTCGGAAGTGCAAGCAGATGCGATTTTGCAGATGCAATTGCGGCGATTAACTGCCTTAGAAGCAGACAAAATTCGTTTGGAACACGACGAATTGCAAGCAAAAATTACCGACTTACAAGATATTTTGGCACGCCGGGAGAGAGTGCTAGAAATTATCGAAACTGAAGTCGCGCAACTGAAAACTAACTTTGCCACACCCCGCCGCACGGTGATTTTACCAGGGGAAGGGGAATTAGACGATCGCGACTTAATTGCCAATGAAAAAGCGATAATTCTGGTTACAGAGCAAGGCTACATCAAACGGATGCCAGTTAATACCTTTGAAGCGCAAAGCCGTGCTACCAGAGGTAAAGCCGCAGCCAAGGTGAAAGATGATGATACCATTGAGCATTTTTTGACTTGCTGCGATCACGACAGTATTTTATTCTTTAGTGAGCGTGGTGTTGTTTATTGCCTGAGAGCGTATCAAATTCCAGCAAGTTCGCGTACCAGTCGCGGGACACCTATTGTCCAGATGTTACCGATTCCCAAAGAGGAAAAAATCACCTCGATTGTACCCGTTGACGAGTTTAGCAGCGAAGAATATCTGGTCATGCTCACTAAGGGCGGCAATATCAAGAAAACCGAATTGGCAGCCTTTAGTCATATTCGCGCCAATGGTTTGATTGCCATTTCCTTAGAAGAAGGCGACCAACTGCGCTGGGTGCGACGCGCCAGAGTCGAAGATAGCGTAATCATTGGTTCTCGTAACGGGATGGCAATTAACTTCCGGTGCAACCACGAACAACTGCGTCCTTTAAGTAGGGCTACTCGTGGGGTTAAAGCCATGAAACTCAAGAATAAAGATGAACTCGTGGGTATGGATATTCTACCCGCAGCAATTCTTGAAACTTTGGATATAGTTACAGAAGCCGAAACTGAAGATATCGAAGCAATCGAGACAATCGAGACAATCGAAACAGAAGATATCGAAATTACCGAAACTACTGAAGAGTCCGCAGAAGTGCCTAGTACTGGCATTGTTGGCCCTTGGGTGTTGGTAATTACAATGGGAGGATATGGTAAGCGCGTACCCGTTGCCCAATTCCGACTACAAAATCGTGCTGGTCAAGGTTTAATGGCAACCAAGTTCAAAAACCGCAAAACTAAAGACAAGCTGGCAACCCTCCGCATTGTCAACAATGATGATGATGAAATCATGATGGTGACAAATCGCGGTATTATCATCCGTCAAGCGGTAAATGCAATTTCTATCCAATCGCGATCGGCAACTGGAGTCAGAGTGCAGCGTTTAGATGAAGATGATGCCATTATCGGAGTAGCAATAGTTCCACCTGATGCTGCCGATGCAGAAGAAGCAGAATAAAAAGCAGGGGGAGAGGTTAACCACCTTACTCCCTTATTTAATTGCCTTAGCTAGCGGCATTTTAATGGGGCTAACCGTAGCCCCAGTAGGTGCATGGTTATTGGCTTGGATTGCCATAGTTCCCTTATGGGTGCTAGTTGTCACTTCAGCCAAAGGTAAAAACCAATTCCCCCCGGCTTTCCTCTGGGGTATTGGTTTTCACGGTGTCGCCCTATTCTGGATTACCGGAATTCATCCGATGACATGGTTGGGCGTTCCTTGGTTGCCAAGCTTGGTAATCACGCTTTTTTGTTGGGGATTTATCAGTGTCTTGGGTGGGGTATTCCTTACTATTTGGGCGGCTATAATGGTTCGCCTGGGTGGAAAAAACCCGTGGTTACGTGTACTTATTGGTACAGCCGCCTGGTGCGGCTTAGAGAGCCTTTGGAGTGCTGGCCCTCTGTGGTGGAGTTCGCTTGCTTACACTCAAAGTCCGCACAATCTCGTAATTGTACATCTAGGGCAACTCTCTGGGCCTAATACTGTGACAGCAGCAATAGTTGCTGTAAATGGGTTAATTGCTGAAGGATGGATGAACCACAGAGGCACACAGGGCGCAGAGAAAATTTCCTCCGCGTTCTCTGCGCCTCTGCGGTTCGTTAATAAATACTTAGTTGCCGCCACAGGATTATTAATTACCTTACACCTCATCGGTTTTTTCTTATACAGTCGTCCCATCGCCCAACGCCCAGAAGCGGCGTTAAAAGTGGGGATTGTTCAGGGTAATATTCCGAACCGACTTTTACGAAGTTCCGAAGGGTTTCGTCGCGCCCAAGAAAATTACACTAATGGGTATTTAACTTTAGCAGACCAAGGTGTAGATGCAGTTCTCACCCCAGAAGGAGCCTTACCTATTTTCCAACGCAACTTGATGCAAACTGCCTTAGTCGCAGCTGTGAAAGAAAAAGGTGTAGTTGGTTGGATTGGGGCTTTTGGCGAACGAGGAGACAGTTATACAATTAGCTTGTTTACTTTTAACAGTAAGGGTGAAATTGTCAGCCGCTACGATAAGTCCAAACTAGTACCTTTGGGAGAATATATTCCCTTTGAAGGAATTTTAGGCGGACTAGTTCAACGGTTGTCGCCTCTGGATGCACACCAAGTTCCTGGTTCAGCAAATCAGATATTTGATACTCCTTTTGGTCGTGCGATCGCTAGTATATGTTACGAATCTGCTTTTCCTGAGCAATTCCGCCGTCAAGCTGCGGCGGGTGGGCAATTTATCCTCAGTTCTTCTAACGATGCCCATTACACTGCATCTATGCCATTCCAGCACCATGCACAGGATATCATGCGGGCAATTGAAACCGATCGATGGTCGGCACGAGCAACTAATACCGGATATTCAGCCTTTATAGATCCTCACGGTAGAACCTTGTGGATGTCTGGATATAATACTTACGAAACTCATGCTGAAACAATTTATCGGCGACAGACAAAAACCTTATATGTGCGTTGGAGTGATTGGTTAACACCTTTGCTGTTGGGATTGAGTATCTTAGGGTGGTTTGTGCAGAGAGTGATTAACTAACGCTAATATCAGATTGTAACTACAGTGACATCCACGAGTAATAGTTACCATTTGAGTCTCTAAAAGAGGAATTGTGGCATGGAAGACATTCAGCAACGCAAGCTTTTATCAGCCCTAAGCCACGGAGCAATATTTTTTAGCTCTACGATTATCTCCATTGGCATACCGATTGCAATTTTGTTAATTAGTAATGACCCAATTATCAAAAGCAATGCCAGAGAATCACTCAATTTTCACATAAATCTTTATATTTATGCACTTATCTTTGGATTGCTGATTGTTGTGGGAATTGGTATTTTGTTATTGATTGCTTTGGGTGTAGTCAGTTTTATTATGCCAATTATTGCCATTATCAATGTTCTGAACCAGCCGAATGTGTCGTATCGCTATCCGTTTATTTTTCGATTTGTATAGTTAAAAGAGTTGTGCAGTTGTAGGTTATGTTGAGCAATAGCAAAACTTAATCAGTCTTATAATCAAGTTGGGTTTTGGGAATCAATCAAACCTACACAAGTTAGTATTTTGTTCTCTAAGAGACTATTTATAAAGCAATACAGTTCAGATAAGGCCACAACACTTGTAGAGACGGCGATTTATCGCGTCTCAAAACCCACAATTTTGTACAAGTAGCGCTTTGAACCGTATTGATTTATAAAGTAAATCTTAAGTAGGGTGTGTTACGGCTTTAACCTAACCCACAGCTATATAACAAGGTGTGTTAGGCGCTCATGTCATATTTTTTGTGACAAATCATATCAAAATATGCGCCTAACACACCTACAAAAATTATATTTTTGCTTTATAAATCGCCTCTAACTGAACTTTATTACAGGGTAGTAAAACTTTCTTCTAGTAAGACAAAATTTTAGGTAATTATCCATTTTGTCTATTGGAACAAATTATATTTTGCTAGACGATTGCTTCTTTATGGCACAGTTTTAGCCAATTTACAATTATCCATAAGGATGAAACTTAAATACAGAATTTCATACCAAATTAAGTTTAAAAAAAAGTGTATGAGGGGTAATTTGCACACTTTCGGGTGTTTTAATAAAGTTATTACCGAAAGTCTAGTAGAAGCAAAAACATGAAAGGTCTTAGGAAGTTATCCTCAATAGCGCTATTGCTATGTGCCTTTGTGTATCCGCCCTCATTAGCTGAAGCAAAAGATATTTCTTTAAATAATGCTCGCAATGAACAGAGCGCCGCACCAGAAGCTAACCTAATTGGAGATAAAACTGGAGAGCTTTTAATTGCTCAACGGCGGCCAGGACGATACCGAATGATCCGAAGACGGCAGATCATCCGACAGAGGCAGCCCTACGGACGATACCAAAATATCCGGCGACGGCAGCCTTTCGGACGATACCAAAATATCCGACGACGGGAGCAGTTCAGAGAACGGGAGTTTATTAGACGACGGCAGCGCTACGACCGATACCAAAATATCCGAGGTCGTTATTGAGCCAAGGCTGATACAACTAACTAATGGTTAGTGGTTGGTGGTTAAACCACTAACCATTAACTATTGTTATCTTCTAATGGCTTGCTACTACCTCTCCTTCAAGGCGAACTAGTCGGTCTGCCAAAAGTTTTTCAAGGTCTTCTAATGCCTTGGTGAAACCTTTGATGCCCTCGTCTAGTTTGTCAGTTGCCATGCGGTCGGCAGCGTGCATTTTGTCATAGCTAGCTTTGTCAATGGATATCTTTTCGATTGACAATTTTGCTGCTTTGGCGGGGTCAAGTTTACGTGGTAGTTCTGCAACTGTTGACTGCAATTCAGCCAAAAGTGATGGAGAAATGGTCAGCAAATCACTACCTGCAAGCTCAGTAATTTCGCCAAGGTTACGGAAGCTAGCTCCCATAACTTCGGTTTTATAGCCGAATTTCTTGTAGTAGTTGTAGATTTTGGTGACGGACAAAACTCCTGGATCTTCGGTTGCTGGGTAGCTATCGCGTCCGGTATCTTTTTTGTACCAGTCGAGAATCCGACCTACGAAGGGAGAAATTAGGGTAATACCGGCTTCTGCACAGGCGATCGCTTGGTGAAGACCAAACAACAAGGTAAGGTTACAGTGAATACCTTCTTTTTCGAGAATTTCCGCAGCGCGAATACCTTCCCAAGTGCTGGCGATTTTAATCAAAACGCGATCGCGGCCAATTCCAGCAGCTTTATACTGGGCAATTAAGTCCCGTGCTTTAGTCAGGGTAGCTTCGGTATCGTAGGACAAGCGAGCATCTACTTCTGTAGACACGCGACCGGGAATAATTTGTAAAATCTTTAATCCAAAGGCAACTGCCAAACGGTCAAAAGCTAGAGAAACTATCTGTGCTTGGGTGGCTCCGGCTCCAGCATCTTTCTTCGCCTGAAGTAAAGTTTGATCGACAATTCCCTGATATTCGGGCATTTGCGCCGCAGCAGTAATCAGAGAAGGATTGGTGGTGGCATCTTGGGGTTTAAATTTTTCAATTGCCTGGATATCCCCTGTATCGGCGACTACAACAGTCACTTCTCGCAATTGTTCCAGTAAATTCTTAGACATAAAAGACTCCGTGATGTTTGTTTAGGATTTACTTATTCCCCAGTTCTTTACACTCTCTACTGTTCCTTCTATTCTGATTCTGGCAATTTTTCTTAATCATTGCCCAATTTTGCTTACTATCTTGAGCCACAGCCCTATTCTAAGTGCCTTATGCTGAAATTGGCTGTCCAATGGAATGCACTTTGATTAAACTAGTTGTGCCCGATTTACCAATTGGAACGCCAGAGGTAATCACTACTTTATCGCCCTTACTGGCTAAACCCATATCTACAACTGTGTTCACTACATTGGTAAACATCTCTTCAGCATGGTGGACTGGTGGGATAAGTAAAGCTTCCACACCCCAAGAAAGGGCTAGTTGGCGATAAGCGGTAATGTCGGAGGTGAGGGCAATAATGGGAGAAGTAGGCCGATATTTAGACACCATTCTCGCCGTATTTCCTGATGAAGTGTTACAGAGAATTGCCCGTGAGCCTGTTTCATAAGCGATGCGACACACGGATTCTGCTACAGATTCGGTAACGCTGAGACTACCTGCCTCATGACACCAAGCATGTCTGCTACCCTCATCTAGAGCCTGTTCTGTCCGCACAGCGATGTTGTGCATCATCTGCACGGCAGCGATGGGATATTGTCCGACAGCCGTTTCACCAGAAAGCATTACTGCATCCGTACCATCCAAGATGGAGTTGGCAACATCGGTTGCTTCGGCACGGGTAGGATCGGGGGCGCTAATCATCGACTCTAGCATTTGAGTGGCTGTAATCACCGGTTTGCCAGCACGATTACAACGGCGAATAATATCTTTTTGAATCAGGGGTACTTCGTGAATTGGCACTTCCACCCCTAAATCGCCACGGGCAATCATAATCGCATCGGCAACTTTTAGAATGGAGTCAAAATTTTCTAATGCCTCTGCTCTTTCGATTTTGGCAATTAAGCGGATGGAAGCGCCAGCTGCTTCAATCATCCGTCGTGCGGGTTCTAAGTCTTGTGGCGATTGCACAAAGGACACCGCTACCCAATCTACACCCAACTGAATCCCAAAGCGCAGATCCAGCAAGTCTTTTTCGGTGATGGAATTAACAGGTAAAGGAGTTTGTGGCAGGTTTACTCCTTTATGTGTAGAAATTAACCCGCCAGTTTTCACTTGGGCACGAATGCGATCGGCATCACGATCGGTAACAATCAACTTGACGCGACCATCATTAATTAAAATCGGTTCACCTGGTCGCACCATTGCGAACAGAGTCGGCAATGGTAGAGGTATTTCTTCAATACTCTCACCCTTTTCTTGCAAAACAAAGGTGACTTCAGTACCAGCTTCTAAATTTAACCCTTCCGGTGGTAAGGTTCCCAAACGAATCTTGGGGCCACACAGGTCTTGCATAATTGCGATCGGCTTTTGCTGCTCATTACTAATTTGTCTGAGATAGTGAGCAGTTTGAGCATGGAATTCGTAAGCTCCGTGGGAAAAATTCAGCCGCGCCACATTCATTCCAGCTTCTACCAAGCCTCGCAGATTTTCGGGTGCAGATGTAGCGGGCCCAACAGTACAAATGATTTTGGTTCGACGCATAGGGATTAGGGGTTGAGGAGTAACCTGCAAATTTGGATAGTTTGTGCGTAGGCGTAGCCCGTCGTAGACATCGCCCAGTCATCCAAATTAACACGTGCTTTATATCACTGTTTTTGTAAATAAAGATACTAAATAATGTTTTACTCCCAGGGTATTTACCATTTGACCCAAATCCCAAAAGTCAAGGGTCAAAAGTCAAAAGTTAATCACCAATGACCAATGACCAATGACAAATCACCAATTAAACCACAGCAACTGTAGAGGCAAGTTTTTCCTTTTGTGACATAGACAACATCAGGTCAATCACGCGATTCGAGTAGCCCCACTCGTTGTCATACCAGGCAATTACCTTAAAGAAGTTAGAATTCAACTCAATTCCAGCACCTGCGTCGAAGATACTAGAATGGGTATCGCCTTGAAAATCTGTGGAAACTACTTCTTCATCTGTGTATCCCAAAATACCTGCTAGCGAACCTGCGGCAGCCTCTTTCATCGCAGCACAGATTTCCTTGTAACTAGTGGCTTTGGCAGTTTTAAAAGTTAAATCAACTACAGAGACATCGGGAGTCGGAACTCGTAATGCCATACCAGTCAATCTACCCTTCAATTCTGGTAAAACCAGTGCTACAGCTTTAGCTGCGCCTGTGGAGGAGGGAATAATATTCTGGCTTGCACCTCGACCACCCCGCCAGTCTTTCTTGCTGGGGCCATCTACAGTTGGCTGAGTGGCAGTCATGGCATGAACTGTGGTCATCAATCCTTCAGTTAACCCAAAGTTGTCATTGATGACTTTAGCTATAGGAGCTAGACAGTTTGTAGTGCAGCTAGCATTGGAGACAATGATATCCTTGCTGGGGTCAAATAGGTGATGATTGACACCCATAAGTAAAGTCGTAACTCTATCTGGATCTTTAGTGGGAGCAGAAATTACCACTCGCTTTGCACCTGCTTTCAGGTGGTTTGCGGCTCCTTCGTAGTCAGTGAATAGTCCGGTGGCTTCTACGACATAATCCGCACCTGATTTTCCCCAAGGTAACTCTGCTGGATTTCTCACCGACACACAAGGAATGAAGTGCCCATCAATGAGAATACCGTCTTCTTTGGCTTCAACCTTCTGCTTTAATTGACCGTGGGTTGAGTCGTACTTTAACAAGTAAGCAAGGTTATCTGGTGGTACTAGGTCGTTAATGCCTACAAACTCGATATTGGGGTTATCGATGCCAGCGCGAAGCACGAGTCGCCCGATTCGACCGAAGCCATTGATACCAACTTTCAATTTAGTCAAGATTAAGCCTCCCGTTGTGGAAGTTGAACAAAAGGAGAAAGTTAAAAGTCAAAATAGATTGCCTTTTATTCTTTACTCTTTGATCCTGACAGTATCAGCAAGCTAAGGCATATTTACTTGGCATCTTTTAAGG
>NZ_JADEXU010000214.1 GCF_015206895.1 Nostoc sp. LEGE 12450
GTATAAGAGACAGGCCATGCCCAATGACCCATTCTCAATTCTCAATTCCCAATTTCCAATTCCCCATGCCCCATGCCCAATGACAAATGACAAATGACAAATGACAATTGACTACGATGTTGTAATTATTGGCGGCAGTCTTGCTGGATACTACGCTGCTCTTGCTGCAACCCAACTACGTGCTACGGTTGCCTTGGTGGAACCTAAAGTAGACTATGGGTTTACTCATCACCATGCTCTTACCGAAATCGGTAAACTGGCGCAGAAGTTGAATGATGCCGCTAGTTTTGGTATTCATGCCACAAAGACTGATATTTCAGAAGACTGCCACATATCTATGGCATGGCAAGAAGCGATGCTGTATGCTCAATGCGTCGCCGCAAATCTCAAAGAACAGCATTCTCCTGCCGTCCTAGCCGCGCTGGGGGTAGATGTGATTGTTGGCAGTGGTCAATTTCAATCTTCGCCCCAACTGGCTTTTGCCGTTAACAATCGCCTACTACACGCCCGTACTTATTTACTAGCCAGTGGTTCGCGTCCAGAAATTCCAGAGATTGAGGGATTGCAAAGCACTGGCTATCTAACCCTTTCTAATATTTGGCAATCTTTACAGGGAGGGACATTACCCAAAAATTGGGTAATTATCGGTGGAATTCCTCAAAGCATCGAAATCGCTCAAACTTTAGCGCGGTTTGGTTGCAGTGTGACGCTAGTAGTCAAGTATCCTTATGCTCTCTCCCATATTGACCATGAAATAGCCATATTGCTTCAGGCACAGTTGGAAGTCGAAGGTGTGCGCGTCCTCACCGATAAACTAGTAACTCAGGTGAGGGTAATTGAGGGTAAAAAGTGGATTCAAGCAGGAGATAAAGCCATTGAAACTGATGAAATTTTAGTGGCGACTGGACAACAGCCGAATATTGAATCCCTAAATTTGGCTACGGTAGGCGTGAAATGGCATCGGCGTAGTTTAGTGGTAAATGATAAACTACAAACCACTAACCACCGCATTTACGCTTGTGGTGATGTAATTGGTGGTTACGACTTTCCCAATATCGCTAATTATGAAGCAAAAATTGCCCTAAACAATGCACTCTTTTTCCCTAGATTACGAGTAAATTATCGCTCCATTCCTTGGGCAATGTTTTCTGTACCGATGGTGGCGCAAGTAGGTTTGACAGAGGCACAGGCAAAACGTCTATTTAGTCGAGATGAAGTTTTAGTTTTGCGTCAATATTTTAAAACAGTGGCAGCAGCGCAACTTCGGGACGAAACCACTGGTATGTGTAAATTAATTGTGCTACGCAATGGCGAAATTGTGGGAGCTTCGATATTAGGGGCAGAAGCTGGAGAATTGATTAATTTGATTGCCTTAGCAATGTCCCAAAAAATTAAAGTCAAAGATTTAGCAAATCTATCTCCTGTCTATCCCAGTTTCTCTGAAATTCTGGAACAAGCTGCAAGAGAATGGAGTAAGCAGAAGTTAAATAGCGATATTGCTTGGCAAGAGTTTTTAGAAGGTTTCTTCCATTTCCGCCGCAATTGGAATTTATAAATGGAAAGTGGCGCTGTCAAGGTGAGTTTTGTATTTATTACTAGCTCTGAACTTGGAAGCAAGAAATTGTAGGTTGGGTGGAGGCTTTGCGTAACCCAACATATATCAGAATGTTGGGTTGCGCTCCGCTTCACCCAACCTACGTCTAGCTCTGAACTCGGAAGTTGAGCCTCTGAACACGAAAGTTGAGCCTCTGAACTCGGAAGTCGAGCCTTTGAACTCGGAAGTTGAGCCTCTGAACTCGGAAGTTGCACCTCTGAACTTGGAAGTTGCACCTCTGAACTTGGAAGTTGCACCTCTGAACTTGGAAGTTGCACCTTTGGACTCGGAATTTTGAAAATTCTAAAAGAACAAGTGAAGATTTTGTTTTATTACCCACACTACGCCAGCCGTGACTAAAGGCACACTGAGGTTATCTGTGCCGTGGGGTGAGACTGCCTCTGCTAAGGTGGCGAAAGTAGCAGCTACCACCGCCGTCAACAATGCCAACCCAAAACTTAGAGGCGTTCCTAGGGGATTCAGTGATGAACCAGGTAGCAGCAACAGCACCAAGAAAATCACTACCGTACTCGCCACAAACATTGCTGCCGAACCTTCCCAGGAACGCACTGAATTTCCTACTTGGTATTTATGCTGCCCGAAGCGTCTACCGATTAATGCTGCTAGTGCATCACCCCAGGTCATCGCCATTATCCCAGCAACAGCGATCGCAACGCTATCTACTGGGCCGTCTGGTCGCCACAGTAGTCCGAAAAGCAATGTCACTGAGATAGCGAAATAAACTGTACCAGGTGAGCTATCCTGAGTATCCATTGCGCCGATGAATCGGTAGCGGTAGAACAGGTAGTTAAGTCCTATAAAGGTGGCAAAAGGTATAATTCCGATTTCCCAGCGATTAAACAATAGCAGGACACCGAAAACCCACATCCCTGCACCAATATGGATTACCTTGCGGGTCAAATCCGGCTTTACATCAAACAGCCTACGCAGTCCCTCGCCAATCACAAGTAAACTAATCGCGTAAATATAAGAAATTGCTAGCCCGATAAAGTCATTTGTCATTTGTCATTTGTCATTTGTCATTGGTCATTTGTCATTGGTCATTGGGTATGGCTCAAGAATCAATGGTTCTTCTTCCTCTGCTCCCTGCTCCCTGCTCCCTGCTCCCCTGCCCCCTTCCTTCTTCACTTAGTGCGATCGCTATTTCGTCTCAGATTCTTTTCTAGTAACGAAACGCTACCAATACCTTGAAGAATACCACGACCGATTAAACCTAAACCACGACCAATTATTTGGGTAAGGATGAAGACTATACCGCTACCTAAAAAAGATAATAGTGATTTTAAACGCGGTGTGATCGCATCACTAAATTCTAAAAGTAAAGTTACTATTAAAGGAATATTAGAAAGTTTTGCTAACTCCTGATTTCGAGGAGCATAAACTGAAGTTTTGGCAATACCACGAGGAGCAATAACAAATAGATCGTAGCGACTTTCAAAAACCGCTTTCGGCTCCTCTATATAATTAATCAGACGATACTTCCACGATAAATCATTTCTAAAACGTTCAATTTCTCTGGTGGAAATAAATTGCCTGCCATATAAATTTTGCTTCATTATTTCCACATCTGCTAAAGAATTTAACAGTGGTTGCACAACTCCATTCGCTACCTGAATCAACAAGTTCTCTAAAATCATTAATGCTTGGGACTTTGCTTCAGTGCCTAATACAGGATACGACGTATTATCAATTCTCAATTCTGTTTGAAAAATTAAATAAGAATATAACTCAAAAACTAGTGGAATCTTGTTGAGAATATCTCTTTGCACAACTTCTATATTTTGCAGCAAAAAATTAACAATTCCTATATTTTGATTTCCTATTTTGATTTGAGAAAATTTTCCAAAAAAATCTGTAATTGCTACTTCCCATAAATCGCGCAATAAGATATTTTTTACTTCATATAATTGATTCATGTCGAGTTGAGAAGCACGCAGTTCATCCAACTGTTCAGTCAGTTTTTGTAGGATAAGATAAAGCAATTCCCGCTTTTTATCTTCACGAAAGATGTCAATTTCTAAAGGTAAATCTGTGACATTTCGTAAAGGGAATTGAAGTTTGGTAACGCAAGATGCAAACAAGTTAAATTGTACTGTTCCCACACTAAGTAAAGGTGAAACAGTTTGCCGTGGCTGAATGGCACTACTCAATGAAGGGGTGAGAGGTGGCTCATCAGCAACCAGAATATCTTCCTCTTGCCTTTCTTGTGATGAAACTAACAACCGATTTAGCAACCAACGAGCCGCTAGCAGTTCTCGCCTCTGTCCAGCTAAAACTGCCCGATCTAAAACTGCTAATCCAGGAACTTGTAATTGTGCTGTGACTGCGGCTAGGGTAACGTCAATGTAAGCAATTCCTGACAAACGTAAATTATTTCGCAGTCTAGAAAAAGGGAGTGGGGAGTAAGGAGAGACACGATTAATCGCTTCTCTACTAGGGAGTGAGGAGTGAGGAGTTGTGATTGCTTCCGTGTTTCGAAACCAATATTCACCACCATCTGCAACTTCTTGCATAGCAGCGACTAACTCAGGAAGTGGTGTACCTTTGGGGCAGTAGCCATTTACACCAATAGATTTCGCCGCTAATAGCAATCCTTGTTCTTGCACAGAACTAAGAAGCAGAATTGGCAGGTTGGGATATAAGGCTTTGAGTTGCCGACAGAATTGTAAACCTAGCTGCTGGCTGGTGATGGAGCGACCATTACCGAATTCCAAAACTACCAAATTCACCTGTTTAGGGTCTTCTTGGGCAATTTCTGCTAAAATCTGCAAGGCAGTGGTATCAGTTTCTACTACTCCTGTTACTTCCAGGTTAGGAATTGCTTCCAAAGCTACCCGTAATCCCAGACGAAAAATTGGGTCTTGGTCGAATAACAATAATTTTAAAGGGCGATCGCTCATAGTCTACTCAATTACACAAGCACTGTTTTTTACCAATCAGAAAACAGTTTTGATACAAAACTTTGTCTCCACCTATTGTTACCTGTTTTCGCAAACTGAATAAATCGATCATAATTGCCATAAGCAGCTGTCACTGTGTAATTAAATGAACTTGAGTATTCGGCACTGGTTAGCAGAACGCTATATCGCAATCAATCAAATCAGAGGATTTTCGGCGGGGCAATTGGCTGGTATTGCCTACCGGATTGTTCAGGATATGGAAGTCAAAAGCCTCATGCCTTTTGATATCTGTACCTTGGTAGAGGTTTTAGAACTGCCTTTAGGGATTGTTTGGGAAGAAATCAGTCTGATTTCGCAGTTAACACAAAACCTGTTGCGTAGCCTCAGCCAAAAAAAACCGTTAAAACGTAACGAGGGCACATGGCTAGCATTCCAAATTGCCTATCTCCAGGCTTTGCAAGCAATTATAGAGCAGGAAGAAAGCCTAAAAAGACCCTGGTTAGATCGGGCAAGTATACCAATCCAAGCACAAGTACTTAAACAAGACGTTGGTAAACTCATCCTCCAAGATTCGCAACTGCAAGGATTGCTGAAAACTCTCAGCCCAGGTAAATTAACTGATACACAAGCGGAACAAGCACTGTCTTTGGTTGCAGATTCTTTACTGGTGCAACAAATAAATCATGCTGTTATCGCTTGGTTTGTTGCCAATGGTGCAGAAGAATATGAAGCTAAACTCTTAACACAGCGTTTAGTTCACTCACTTCCTGGTGACATACTCGTAGTGGTTACTGAAAATGCTGCCCCTTTAGCCCAACTACAAAAGTTTTTCCGTTTGGGAATTTCATTCGCCCCCAGTTTTATCGCTCCAGAAGCTGGTTCTACAGTTGGTGAGAAAATTGACTTGCACCGAGAACATTACCGTGCAAGTTTGATTAAAAACCTCAGTATGCCTTTACTTATAGAATCCTTTACCCTCAAGGATATCTATGTGCCACAAAAAGGCTTACCAATAGAGGAAAGTATTTCTGATGTGGATAAAAAAGCTGTTAAGTCAGTTGATTTAAAAACATGGGCGCAGCAACAGCTAGCTGATTTAGAAACGATCGCTGTCATTGAGTCGGAACCTGGTTTTGGAAAAACCAGTTTTTGCCAACTTTGGGCAGCAGAGATAGCACAAGAAGTTTACCCTATTTGGATGCCTATAGTAATTAGGTTAAGGGATGTAAAATATGGCAAAACTTTAATCGAAACTCTAAATTCTGCTTTTGATGTTAATCTTTCAACCTGGTTAGAGCAAGAAAATATTCCTTGTCTGTTGCTGCTGGATGGTTTGGATGAACTGCCCCCTTCTGCTTATGGTGTAAGGGCAAAAGCAATTTTTATTCAGCAATTACTGAACTTCCAATCTCAACATAGACACAAAATTGTGTTAACGAGCCGCTCAACAACATTACAGGAAATTGCCCCAGAGATCCCCCTATCATTGAAGCGAATTATCATTCAACCGTTGGATGTGGACGAATTCAAACAATGGTTTCAGCAGTGGGCAAAAGTACAATCGTTGGCGATCTCTCAAAATTTCTTTACATTCTTAAAACAGTCAGGCTTATTTGTCAGTCAATCAAGGTTTCCAGAATTATCTACCCTTATTCGTCAACCCCTAATGTTGCATTTATTGGGGATTTTACACCGCGAAGGACTGCTAAATGATGAAGTATTACAGCTAGCTGCTAATACCCCAAAGTCTTCTGTAGTATGGGAAATTTATCACCGCCTAAGTCGATGGTTGTTGGGCTATCCGCTAACTGGTGGGATTAAAACGATGCTGCTGCGCTCAGGATCGGCTCATATCCACCGGACTCCAGAAGGGATCGCTAATTTACTTGCTAATCGTCATCCTCAAGATTTACTCGATCAAATGCAAGCGATCGCTCTGAAAATTTTACACTCGCAACGTCATCAAATTAATTTGGCTGGTGAATTTAATAGTTTACCAGGATTTTATTTTAAAATTCGGGACTTAGAAAGCTCAGAAAAAACTAGTTTAATTGAGTTTTCGCATATTAAATTAGGAGAATTTCTTTGTGCTAAGGCTTTGACTGCTGAGTTGAAATTATTAACTCAGTGCCAAAATGAGGCTTATGGTTCTCTCACTTTTGTACTTGATTCTCCCAATAGCGTTGCCCAGCATATTTACAATTTACTAGGTTATGGAATATTGAGCCAGGAAATTGAAGAACTGGCGATCGCAATTTTACGCCGCGAACAAAAGCACAAGTTTTCTTTTGAAGTTTTGTTTCAACGTCTTTTGTCTTTCTGGCGTGCTTACTGTCAAGGCTATTGGTTAGACGAAGGGATAGCCCACCAAGCTTGGACTCATTTCCACGCACTAAAAAACCCGGTGAATGTTGAGCAAGTGAATGCTGCGGTGGGATTGAATGTATTTTTATTGCTTTGTGCTTGCTACCGAGAAACCAAAATCCCTTTTTGGCCTTGTGGGAATCCGCTCAATTTAACAGAATTCAATCCAGAGGCTTTAAGTGCGCTAATTGCGAGAACAACCGTTCTCCACAAAAGTGCCTTTGCAACCCGAATCAAGTCTCTGGCTGGACTCAATTTATCGGGAGCCTCTTTGTTGCAAGTAATGTTAACTGGGGTAAATCTTGAGCAGACAAACTTATCCAATGCGGAGTTAATTGGGTCTAATTTGGCTGGAGCCAATTTGCAACAGGCTAATCTGACAGGCGCAAACCTTCAACAAGCTAACCTTACAGACGTAAACCTTGAACAGGCAAATCTTACAGGCGCAAATCTCCAACAAGCTAACCTTACAGGAGCAAATCTTAATTCAGCCGATCTCACCAACGCCTACTTCTTTGATGCCATCCTTGCTGAGGCTGGCAAAAAATTAGCTGCTGATAATGGTGCCTTGCTGTCTAAAGAGTCGTTTCAAAGACTGAAAAATTTGCGTAGTTTATCGCCGCAGGCATCGCAGCAACCCTTCTTAAACACCATCCAAATTACGCCAAACACAGATAAAAATTGGAATAAACCCCCTGCAATCGGGCTAATTGAAAGCTCTGAAGGCACAATTTTACCCGTAGGTTTCTATGATGATGATGTCGATGATGAAACAGTTTTTGGCAATAACTCTATTGATGACAAGTAGGTTGTCACAATTAAAGCTAACTGGCAAGGGCTATCATTTGTCCTTTATCCTTTGTAATTGATCGATAGTTCTTCTTCCCCTGCTCCCCTGCTCCCTGCTCCCTAGCCTTCTTGAGGATTACGGTAGCCAACAAAGTTAATACTGTAGTCAGTAATTCGCACTCCTGTTTCTTCTTCAATTTTGCGTAGCAAATCTTCTGGTAGTTCTACATGAACATCAAGAATTTGATTTGTATCCATACAGTTAATATGACTGTGAGAGTCACTGATATTGCCGTATAAACGCCCATCACAGCGCTCAATACATTCAATAATGCCCTGACTAGATAATGCTTCTAAATTTTGATAAACAGAGGTATGGCCGATCTCTTTACCTTCTTGGTTCAAGCGATCGTAAATCTCTCTAGCAGAAAGATGTTCATTTGCTTGCCAAAGTAATTCCAGAATAAAGCGACGCTGACGACTGACGCGCATACCCAGGATTTGGCACCTATCTAGCGCATCTTCTAAAGAACGAATTGGTTTTGTAGAAATTGTTTGTTTTTGCATATTACAGCTTGTTAACTGTTAAGGGAATTTTCCCACTTCAATTTTTATTGTTTATTTAATATATGCAATAATATTGCACACCATTGTTCTACCTGTACTTGTGTTTTGGCTTGTGATGCTTCGGAAGTAACAGGTGGCGATAAATAACGATCTATTTTTTGCTTGCTGATGGCTACTTTGTCAGACCTTAATCTAAAACAAACTCATTACAACTTTAACTTAAAATTGCTGGAAATGTCCACCTTGGGGCAGGTGTTGCCTAGAGGCAATAGGAAAGAAGGCAAGAGGCAATAGGCAATAGGAAAGAAGGCTTTTTGAGTTGTATGGAGTTTTTTACGCAATCAAATCTGAGTCCTATATGTAAACAATGTAATAAATTTTTAGTTAAATATGGGTATTTATCGCAAAAATGAAAGTAACATTTAACCGTAGAGATATCCGATTTACGTGAATAGTGTAGGTGTAGCCCGCCATAGGCATCGCTAGTGGCTCATATCAAAGCTAGCAACTAGATACATATTTTTTATAACCAGCAAAACTAAGTAAAAGTATCAAATAAATTTGATAAGTTCAGATTTGTTTCTAAACTTTGTATGGGTTGACCAAAATTATTAGCAAAAAAGTATTAGTAAATACCAATTAATTTCTCAAGGTCAATGTAGCGTCAATCCCTGAAAGCTGCTACTGTAGATTGTCGATCCTAAAGTTGAGCAAAAAGAAAGTGGCTGCTGAGTCAAAGACAATTGCGATCGCACTCAATAATGACTTCATTAACAATCTGGATCTGTCGCCTGCCTCAACGGTGATTGAACAACTGCTGCAAGATGGGGCCGCATCCCATGAACAGCAGCTACGCTTTGATATCAATTACGATCTCGAACCTGGCGATCCACGGGAACTCTCAGAAATTCCAGAAATACGGCTGTGGTTTGTGCGCCTAGATGCCAAATACCCCTGGTTAGCATTTTTACTAGATTGGAAAGCTGGAGAATTTGCTCGTTATGCTGCCATGCTAGTACCACACCAGTTCAGTTCCCAAGATGGCATTCAGTACAATCCTGAAGCCTTAGAAATATTTTTGATGCACAAAATCTTTGTTTTAGGTGATTGGCTCAAACAGCAGGATATCCCCAGCCTCTCGCGGTTAAAGTCTATGGCTCAAATGCTGGGTTATGAATTAGATGATGCTTTTTTTGAGATATTTTAATACTGAAATAACCGCAAAATCTAGCTGTCACAACCAGGTTTTGCGGTCATTCAACAAACGCATGACTACATTTAGATATCCAATAGACTAATTGCAGAAATTGGGACAAACTGCTGGTTTAGCCACCCCAAATTTTCTCTAAAACTGCGTTTGGTGAAACATCCGCTGTTTTTCCCGTGGGGGATGCAATGGCCAGGAATTTCTCGTTTTTCGGCAACAACTTAGCTGGATCGGTGGGTCCAAATAGGGCAATGGTATAAGTTTGCACTGCAACACTCAGTTGTAGTGCCGGACTATCAGTAGACAACATCAAATTTGCCCCGGCGATCATAGCAGTTAACTTGCCAATATCATCTGGGGCAGTCACCTTGATATCTGGAGAAGACCCCAGAAGCGATCGCACAAACTGTTGATCGTCAGTTCCCTTAACAACCACCACAGGCAGATCAGGCTGCTTGTCTTGGAAACCTTGAATAATTTGATGCCAACTTTCGACAGGGTAGATTTTATCCAGTTCTTTAGCCTTGGATAACTGGCCAGAACCGCCATGAATCAAGATATAGCCTGTTTCATGAACCCCTAAGCGTTTCTGTTCTTTTTGGGCCCACTCAATATCTGGTTTGGGCACATTTACTGCTAACTCTGGGACAGGACTATTTATTTCCAATGGTTGCAGCAAATCGTGATATGCTGCCGCCGCATACTGAGATGCTTTAAATGGCACAGCGTGGGTCAGAAAAACCGAACCATTGCCTTTGTAGCCAATACGTATGGGAATTCCCGTCAACCAGAGCAAAAGACTAAGCAACCAAATTTGCTTAACAACAATGACAACATCGTATTCGCGATCGCGAATTGTCCCCACCAAGTTACCCCAATCTGCCAGACTATTACGGTCGTGAAAATCAAAGTTCAGCACCTCGTGAACTGACTTGCTCACTCGGTAGGCAGCCTTTGACCGGGGTTCAACAACGACATCTATCTGAGCGTCAGGGTAATTGCGCTTCAGGTCATCTAGAGTCGGAAAGAAGAGAATTTGGTCGCCAATTCCGCCAGGTACAAGGGCTACTACTCGCATAATATTTATTGACGCTTACTCGCTCCCTATTTTAGGGGAAAATATATAGCTTAAAGATTGAGGAATTCTGTGTATTTACTAATTCCAGCTGCGGGAATCGGAAAAAGAATGGGTAGTAACCGCAATAAACTCCTATTGAAAGTGCGATCGCAACCAATTATTGCTTGGACTTTATTAGCCGCAGAAGCCGCCAATACAATCAGTTGGATCGGGATTATTTCTCAGCCTAGCGATTGGACAGACTTCAGAGCAATTCTCGCCGATCTCAAGCTCACTAAACCAGTGGAATTTATTCAAGGCGGCTCCACCCGTCAAGAATCTGTTTACAATGGCTTGCAGGCTTTGCCAATAGCCGCAGAACAAGTGTTGATTCACGATGGCGCTAGATGTCTCGCCACACCAGATTTATTTAACTCTTGTGCCCAAGCCATTCGCCACTGTCCCGGTTTAATTGCTGGTGTACCCGTCAAAGACACCATCAAAGTTGTCGATGAACAAGGCATAATTCAAGAAACACCCGACAGACAAAAATTGTGGGCGGCACAAACCCCCCAAGGATTTGATGTCAAGTTGTTGAAACAGTGCCACGCTGAGGGAGTCCGGCAAGGTTGGGAAGTAACTGACGATGCCGCTTTATTTGAAAAGTGCGGCATCGAAGTCCGAATTGTCGAGGGAGAGGAGACAAATTTAAAAGTGACGACTCCACAAGATTTAGCGATCGCAGAATTTATTCTCACAACTAGAGGTGTTTGAGGAATGAGGAATGGGGAATGGGGAATGAACTAACGTCCAATGCCCAATCCCAAATTTGAGGGCTAACAATATTTTGACAATTTACGATACAATGCCACACACTTGTTGATTATTAGTTGTCATGTACTAATGATCAATACTTCGGCTTCGCTCAGTACAAGTGACTAATGACCAATGACTAATGACAAATGACTAAATGATTACAGCCACAGCGACGAAGATAGAAGCAATTCTCTATTTAAAGGGTAAACCCTTGTCGCTCGGCGAAATCGCCGAGTATGCAGCGTGCGATCGCGCCGCTGTCAAAGAAGGCATAATTGAACTCATGGACAATTATGCCCACCGAGATAGCGCCCTAGAGGTAATAGAAACCCCTGATGGTTACAGTTTGCAACTACGGTCTGATTTTCAGGATCTAGTGCAAACGATGATACCAGTAGAATTGGGTGTAGGTGCATTGCGGACTTTAGCAGCGATCGCCCTCAATAGTCCTATACTCCAGAGCGACTTAATTAACTTGCGCGGTTCAGGAGTATATCAACACGTTCCCGAACTCGTAGAACTTGGTTTTATCCGCAAACGCCGAGACAGCGATTCTCGCTCCTACTCACTCCAAGTAACCCCAAAATTCCATCAGTATTTCCAAATCGAACAACTCCCACAAATACTTTCCAACAACCAAAAGGAAGAACAACTAGAACTAGAACTAGAACTAAAGGGAGTGGGGCTGTCCCTTATAACCATATGACGCTGCCG
>NZ_JADEXU010000215.1 GCF_015206895.1 Nostoc sp. LEGE 12450
AAGTTTGGTCTTGCTCATGCGTCAGAAATACCCTTAAACGTGCCCCCATACACAAATCACTTTGTAGATGCATTTTCAGTATTTATATATCTTAACATACCGGATTTTTTTGATGCCTACCTACTTAATTCAAAGCGAAAAAATGTCCAGTTTGGGTCAACTAGTTGCAGGTGTGGCACATGAAATCAACAACCCAGTTAGCTTTATTTACGGCAACATTAGCCCAGCTGATGAATACACCAAAAATTTATTTTCACTGTTAGACCTCTACCAAAGACATTATCCCCAATCAGTCAAGGCAATTCAGGAGTTTGCAGATTTAATTGAACTAGACTTCTTAAGGTCAGACTTACCCAAATTATTCCAATCGATGATGATGGGAGCAGAGCGGATTCGAGAGATTGTGCTTTCCCTGCGGACTTTCTCGCGCTTAGATGAAGCTGAAATGAAACGGGTTGATATCCATGAGGGAATTGATAGTACGATGATGATTATCCAAAGCCGCCTCAAGGGTACTGACCAGCGCCCGAAAATTGAGGTAATCAAAGAATATGGCAATCTCCCCTTAGTTGAATATTATGCTGGGCAGCTAAACCAAGTATTTATGAATATTTTAGTGAATGCGATCGATGCTTTAGAAGATTCATTGGTTATATCTCGTTGGACAACAAAAAAACGACTAAAAACGGATAATCCCCGAATTTATATTCGCACCCAATTACTAACACCAAATCAAGTCACAATTGGCATTGCTGACAACGGACTCGGAATACCAGAAGATGCTAAAAAGCAACTATTTGATCCCTTTTTTACGACCAAGCCCGTTGGACAAGGTACGGGTATGGGGCTGGCTATTAGTCACCAAATTATCACAGAAAGACATGGCGGCTCTTTAGAATGCATTTCGCAACCAGGGGTTGGTACTGAGTTTATCATTTGCATTCCCCTTATTCAACAACGCCAAATTTCTAACCCCTGATATTAACTCTTAAACTGGGCAGTGGATATGACTGATGCTGCTTAAAATCTGCAAACTCACAGATAGAGTTAAATGGACAAAAACGGCAGTGAGAACCAGGATTAGGGGGGAAAATCTTACTGAAATTAGTAGTTTCTTCCTGATATTTTTGCAAATCGTGCTGGTGCTTGTGGGCAATATTAGCTAACTCAAATTTTAAAGATTCTAATTCGTAATTATTGATGCTAATTAACTCAGACTTTTTACATATTTCTAAATTATAAAATGATGCGACAGCTTCGTGTCCAGGGTAAAGATAACGAGCCGCTAATAAGTAAACTAATGCCTGTCGTTTATCAAAAGCTGACTTACCTGTTTTGAAATCTAAAATATGTAAAGTCCTATCAGATTCAATGAAAACGCAGTCCATAGCCGCATATAACCGAAAGCAATAATCTTCTTGCTCAACTACTATTGGCTTAGGAAAGCCTTCATCACCCGGAGTTAATTGGATAATATCTTTATCCAAAAGCAACGGCGCATCATGATATTTTTGCAAAATTTGCAGGACGCGTTGCTGGACTTGAACGCTTGAATTGCCTAACTTAAGTAGCTGTGCAACTCTTTCTACACCATCTGATTGCTTCAGCAGATGCCTATGATGATGAAACTCATAAACACCTTTTTGCGCGAGTATGCCAATGCGCTGGGGTGCAGTGGCTTGCGCTAGCAGTGCTTTAACTTGTGGTTCGTGTTGCCGTGCTTTGATAAACCCCCGTCTCATCTGGCAATGCCAGCGTTCTTGCCCGGTCGCTGGGGCAACTAGAGACCAAAGGTGATAACTGGCAAAAGGTCGATCGGGGGTTGACATTGCTCAGAAACAGTGAGAGAAAATACGGTGGTAAGAAGTTTAAACTAAGGCTTACTTAGAAAAGAACTTCGGAGGATAGTTGCTGCTACACACGCTTTGCAGGAAGCTTTTATAGTACTGATAATGTACGGGAGCAAGTGGCAAGAATGTCTAGCAAGATAAAATTTGGTACCGATGGATGGCGAGGGATTATTGCCGATGACTTTACTTTCCCCAACGTGCGAAAAGTAACAAGGGCAATTGCCACTTACTTGGAAACAGCCTACACAAAAAATAGACCAGTACTTATTGCCTACGATACTCGCTTTTTAGCTGACCAGTTTGCCAAAACTGCGGCCCAAGTACTGGCAGACTTGGGTTGGACTGTGAAAATTACCGTTCGGGATTGCCCCACACCAGTAATTGCCTACAACGCCCGTCACCTAAATTCCGCAGGGGCGTTAATGTTTACTGCTAGTCATAATCCAGCACCTTACTGTGGAATTAAATATATACCCGATTATGCTGGGCCTGCCACTCCAGAGATTACTGATACTATTGTGGCAAATATAGAAAGTGCATCGGATGAGTTACCTGGAAGTAACCCATCAGGTTCAATTTCAATTTTCGATCCGAAACCTGATTACCTGCAATTTATCTACACTCTACTTGATATAGAAAAGATCAAAAAGGCTAATTTAAAGGTAAAGTACGATGCTTTGTATTCTACCTCCCGTGGCTATTTAGATGAAGTTTTACAGCATAGTGGTGTTCAGTTAGAAAGTTTCCACGATTGGAGGGATGTTTTATTTGGCGGTGGAATGCCAGAACCCAAAGGAGAACAATTAGTTGAGTTAGTGGAAGCTGTAGTCCGCGATCAAGCTGATTTGGGCTTGGCGACGGATGGAGATAGCGATCGCTTTGGTATTGTTGATGAACAAGGAACTGTCCTCACTCCGAATACTGTGTTGTTAGTTCTAGCACGCCATTTAATTAAAAACAAAGGTAAAACCGGCGCGATAGTCCGCACTGTAGCGACAACCCACCTGTTGGATAATTTCGCTGCTAAAAATGGGCTGCAAATTTACGAAACAGCAGTTGGTTTTAAATACATCGGTGAAAAAATGCGTGAAACTGCCGTATTAATTGGTGGAGAAGAATCAGGCGGTTTGAGTATTATCGGGCATATTCCTGAAAAAGACGGGATTTTAGCCGATATGCTGGTGGCAGAAGCGATCGCTTATGAAGGTAAACCTTTAAGTCAGATGGTTAAGGAAGCGATCGCTGAAGCCGATGGTCCACTTTACAATAACCGCCTAGACTTGCACCTCACAGAGGCTCACAAAACCGCCGTCATCGACTCCTTTACTAAAAATCCACCTACAGAGGTAGCAGGAATTAAAGTCAAGGAAGTCGGGCGTAAAGACGGTATTAAGCTGTATCTAGAAGAAGGTAGCTGGGTTTTATTGCGTCCCTCCGGTACAGAACCACTGGTGCGCGTCTATCTAGAAACCAACACTCCCGAAAAACTCACCCAAATTGCCCAAGAGTTAAAGAGTGCCATTGCTAAATTAGATAGATAAGAATTGGCAGTGAAAAGTTAAAATTTGTAAATTAATAATTCTTAACTCCTATAAACAGTTATCTCACTCCTAACTTTGCTCAAAGTATGAAAATCGCTCCTTTTTTGACATCTCTAGTTGTAGCGGTTTGGGTAATCGCGATCGCAGTTATTTCAGTTCAAAATGCCACACCCGTATCGTTAAAATTCTTAACATTCCAATCGATTCAGATACCACTGGGTTTAGTGTTAGCTTTTAGTGCTTGTTTAGGGTTAATTGGCATGGCACTGCTGCAACCTCTGTGGGGACTTGCTGGTATTGGGCAGGGTAATTCTCGATTAGAAGACGATGCAGAATTCTTTGTTGACGATGAAGATTTTTGAGGATTGATAGCTGTGCAGTATCAAAACATTATTACAATCGAACCAGGAAAACGAGGTGGTAAGCCTTGTATTCGAGGAATGCGAATTACTGTATACGATGTTTTATCTTATCTTGCCTCTGGGATGACCTACGAGGAATTACTTGATGACTTTCCTTATTTGACACAAGAGGATATTTTGGCTTGCCTAAGCTATGCGGCTGATCGATAAAGGCTATGAGCGCAACTTATAAAGCAGATTTTAATTTGTGGATTGAACAGACAGCCCAACTATTGCGATCGCATTGCTGGCCATTCAGAAGGTATAAATTTGAGACTGCGATTAATGCAGTTGTCAATCCTGCTCGTGTTAAGTGCGGCTGTGGGAGGCTAACACATCAATGCAATGGACAAGCGATGTCTACGACGGGCTACGCCTACGCACTCGGCTTGACGCTAAAATATTTTAGTCGCAATCTTGTAGAGATGATAGCGATGAAAATTAAAATAATAGACAGGCTTGGATATCTTCGAGTTCAAGATCGGGAAAATCCTCTAAAATCTCAGAAACACTGACATTCTCAGCCAACATTTCTAAAATGTCACTCACACGAATCCTCATGCCTCGAATACAAGGACGACCACCACACTGACCAGGAGTCTGAGTAATGCGAGTCAACAAATCAACCCTTGAGTTCATGCAACTATTTTAATATTGGGTACTTTTATTTAACTCTAATTCTGCGATTGCAATTATTCCAGCCTAGCATCTAAGTGTAGCAGAAGGGTAATCGCAGTTATCGCACACTAACCCAACAGCAGCTAAGTTGAGCAGTTTTGGGTTAGTTGTAGCTTCAGGTAATCAATGAAATCCAGAATTTCTGTATCAGTGAGTTGTAGACGCGATCGCTTGCCATATTTTTGCTGCAAATACTCTCTTCCCTGCTCTGGAGACCAATTTAATTGAGCTAAATATGTATCAGTTTTAGCTATAAAAACATCACGTAGTTCAGGTTTTTTTATATTGTCACTTGCTTCTGATTGAGATTGATTTTTATCTTGATTAAAATTATGAATATTATTAATTTTTAAACTTACTCTTTGTCCTAAAGCTTGCCAGTCTAATTCCTTATGTCCATCCCAACTAACACCTATAGAGCGATAAGTTACTGGATCGTAAATATTACAGAATACTACTTTTTTATCTCCAGGGCTAACGGCAATAGTAAGTGGATGACGCAGTTGTTCAAAAGTAAGAATATCTAAAGACAGCAATAAACCTTTACAAAAATAGGTATCACTTCCTGAACGGATAATATAGGGTTTGTCTGCCAAAATATTTAAATCTGTTCTGATAACTTCTCCGAATGTATTTTCAACTTTTTTATTAACTTCTATCCCTGTAATTACCCCAGTAAAAGCTCTTTCATAAATTGGGATGCGTTTTTCATCTTCAGCAAGCATATACCAACAATGATCGGGTTCTTTGCTGACAAAGACATATTGAGGTTTTGGGACTGCTCCAAATCCTAATTTAACTTCCATATTTTTGATGCAGGTTTTGATAAATATATTTATTTAGCAACAAGTCATTACGATTTATACCGTTAAGCTATTAGTTGCTTATAAATATAATTCCCTACCCAGGAAGCTAATTAACATTAAGACAGTAAAAATTACAAAATTTGGTGAATCTATAACAAAGTTTCTGGATCAACACCAAGCGCATTCAACCTTTCAATTAACATTTTCACTTTTTGTTCTGCTTCCACACGTAGCTCTTCTTCAAAAGCTGCGCGTTCTTCCGCTTCTCTAATGCGTTCTTCTGGTGTGAGCAATTTTTGCCCTTCCTCGTCATACCAGTACAGCCATTCCCGGACTATACCTTGATAAATTCCCCGTTCTCGTCCAATTCCTAAACCAATTTCTGGTAGCCAAACGGGATTTCCTGACATTAAGATATATTCCCCATCAACTAGGTGATACACCTCCAAAGGTGTCTTTTTCCGGCGAAGGGGACTATACACAACATAGTACAAAATTCCTAATTCTTTGGCATAGAGTTCTTTCTTGCTGCTATGTTCTTCCCGATATATTTGAGAAACAACTTCTAGTGCTAAAATTGGCAGCTTTTTTTCTTCCCATAGCACATAACTTAGGCGTAAGTCCTCATCAATTACACGTTTAACTCCTAAGCTGAGAAATCCATCAGGGACAATGGCTGATTTATCTGGGTGATAATAAATACCCATATCAACACCAAAAAACCAATCCCAACGATCGCACCAAACTAAAGCCAGTGTCGTTTTCAGCAAGCCGGGAATTAAATTTTGGACTTCATTATCCACAGGGGTATCATTTGAGTCGGGTAGCTCTTCGGAAGATGGCAAACAATGTAGCGGATTGTAGTTTAACATGAGCGGTTTTGCCAAATCTGATTCTAGATAGATTGTACGTAATCTATTGATGTGCGATCGCAACGCCAGAATAAAGAACCATTTTTAGCCTAGGCGTAGCCCGATCTAGACATCGCCTTGTGTCTCTCTTCTCAGTATTAAAATACTTCCAAGTGTAAAATATTTACATTAGATTCATGGGTTTTCGGTAGTGACTACCAGAGTGTCTAATTCACAATAGCAAAAAAGAGTGGAATATTGTTCAACTAGAACATTCCAGAAGTCGCAGGTATTCAATTTCATGGTGAATTCGTAGCTGGGCTGATTAGCTATATTTACCAAGAGAAAAAGTTTTTTCTCAACCTTGACTCCGAAAATATGGCGTAGCTGGAACTTAGCTGATTTTTAGCCCGATTTTTTTCTGAATCGTACTTAAGTATCAGATATGTCACCACAGAGCCATTCACGAATTTTAATTAAACACTTTTTAGCCGTTTTTTTACCATTATCTGCCTTCGTTGGAAGTGTTGTAGGGACTATTTATTACCAACAGGGACAGACTGAGAAAATTGTCTTAAAAACTAATGAACTTGACAAGTTAGATTTAGAAACAAAAGTAATTAGCGGAGACTTTCATTCAGTTGTTTCAGATTTGATTGTCATTTCTAAACAAAACGAGCTACAGAAAATTTTAGAAGGAGTAGATGGAGAAAAACAGGCACTTTCTAGAGAATTTTTATCATTTTCTCAATATAAAAAACTTTACGACCAAATTCGCTTTTTGGATCAATCAGGTAAAGAAGTTGTCAGAGTCAACTTCAAACAGGGTGAACCAGAGATTGTCCCCGAAGAAAAACTGCAAATGCAAGCCAAGCGCTACTGGTTTAATGACACTTTGCGGCTGAACCAAGGAGAAGTGTTTGTCTCTCCCCTTGACCTCAACATTGAACGAGGTCAGGTTGAACAACCCTTGAAGCCAATGATCCGCTTTGGCACACCCGTTTTTGATCATCGTGGACAGAAACGAGGCATTGTAGTGTTAAATTATTTCGGTGCTAAACTGCTGAATAATTTTAATCAAGCTTCTGCTAACGTACCTAGTCAGGGAATGCTGCTGAATGCTGATGGTTATTGGTTAAAAGGGGCTAAATCTGAGGACGAATGGGGATTTATGTTTCCCGATGTCTACGACGAGCTTCGCTTACGCAAAAACCACACTTTTGGCAAAACTTTTCCCCAAGCATGGCAGCAAATTTCTCAAAAAGAATCGGGACAATTCTGCAAGGGAATTTGCTTTGCTTTGATGACATTGCGACAGATCCCTGGCTTGATTTCAAAAATCGGAATTTACTAGTGACATTGGGTTTTAAGTCTCTCCTAACAGTTTCGGTTCAAACTCAGTCGGGTCGCTTGGGTGTGATTGTCTGCGAACATAGTAGGACGCTGCGTTCTTGGAGTGATGAAGAGGTGGAACTAATTCGAGGTGTAGCTGACCAGTTAGTGATCGCCATTGACCAGGCGCAATTGTATAATCAAAGCCGCGCTGCGACTGCTGCTGCAACTACTCAGGCAGAACAACTCAACCAAGTACTACACAATCTCAAACAGACCCAAGCTCAACTAATTCAAACTGAAAAAATGTCGAGTTTAGGTCAATTAGTGGCTGGGGTAGCTCACGAAATCAATAACCCAGTTAACTTTATCTACGGTAATCTGACTCATGTAAATGAATATACGCTGGGTTTATTGGAACTAGTAAAACTTTATCAAAAGTCTAATGCTAACCCAACACCTGAAATTGAAGCTCATATAGAAGCCATCGACCTTGACTTTATGGCTGACGATCTACCTAAAATATTAGTTTCAATGAAAATGGGAGCTAATCGCATTCGGGAAATAGTTCTATCCTTGCGGAATTTTTCTCGACTTGACGAAGCGGATATGAAACCTGTCAATATTCATGAAGGTATTGATAGCACATTACTAATTTTACAAAATCGCTTCAAACAAACGCCTGGAAATACCGGAATTGAAATAGTAAAAGAATATGGTGATATCCCTTTAGTAGATTGCTATGCTGGACAACTCAATCAGGTATTTATGAATCTCATCAGTAATGCCATTGATGCCCTAGATAGTTATAACAGTCAGCGAACTCTTGAAGATATAGAAGCTAACCCCAGCCAAATTGTAATTCGTACTCAGTTACGCAACCCAGATCGCATAGCTATACTAAATTGCAGATAATGGTGCTGGCATAAACCCAGCACTTAAGCAACGATTATTTGACCCTTTCTTTATCACAAAACCCGCAGATAAAGGCACAGGATTAGGATTGGCAATTAGCGCTCAGATTGTCGCAGAAAAACACAATGGAGCTATCTGGTGTATTTCGGAACCAGTACGAGGAGCAGAATTTTGGGTTGAGATTCCGATTTCTCAAAGTAGTACACTAGCTACTACAAGTACTGCTACTCTATCCAGAATTTGATGCCACTCTAGGCAAATGACATGACTAATGTTAACGACCGCGCTCATTTTGATAGCCCTTGGAAAGAAATTATAGAAGCTTATTTTCCCCAAGCAATGCATTTCTTTTTTCCAGAAACTTCTGCATTAATTGATTGGGAACGTCCCTACGAATTTCTAGATAAAGAATTCCAACAAATAGCTCGTGAAGCCGAACAAGGTAAGAGATATGCCGATCAATTAGTCAAAGTTTGGCAGATCCAAGGGGAAGAACTATGGTTATTAGTGCATGTTGAAATTCAAGCACAAAAAGAAGATAACTTTAGTAAACGGATGTTTACCTACAACTTTCGCATATTTGACCGCTTTGATCGACCAGCAATTAGCCTTGCCATTCTCTGCGATCCAAACCGCGAATGGCGACCAAGCAATTATAGTTACAATTATCCCAATACTTGCTTAATTTTTGAGTTTGGCAGTATTAAACTTTTGGATTACGAAAATCGATTTGACGAGTTAGAAAATAGCGATAATCCATTTGCAACTGTCGTTATGGCGCATTTGAAAACGCAGCAGACACGCTCATCACCAGAACAACGCAAAATATGGAAATTTAGCTTGATTCGTAGGCTCTATGATTTAGGCTTAGAAGAGCAGCATATTCGCAACCTGTATCGATTTATCGATTGGGTTATGATATTACCAAAGGCATTAGAAAATCAGTTTTGGGAAGAGTTTAAACAATTTGAGCAGGAGCGAACTATGAGATATGTAACTACAGGTGAGCGCATCGGGTACGAGCGTGGGGAACAAGAAGGTGAACAACGACTTATTTTAAGGTTACTACAAAGACAAGTGGGAGAATTATCACCAGGATTGCAAAAACGCATCCAATCTCTTTCTTTAAATCAATTAGAAACCCTTGGCGAAGCTTTGTTAGATTTTACTGCTATGGAAGATTTGCTTAACTGGTTCCAAACAAATCAATCAGCTTAAAATCTATTTTTATGAAAATTCACTTACTCTATTATACAGGATTTTTTAAATCAGTTCGATGATTTATTTTTTACTTTGCCCCATAAAAAGTTACGAATGAGTAACAAAAAGGGCAAGTATAAAACCTGCCCTCAAAGCAATCAATATTAAAACTAAACTAGCGATCGCAACTTAATTTGCAATTTTCGGCGCACTCAAAGAAACCTTTAGTGTTTCGTCTTTTTGCTGTGCTAATGTCGGTACGGAATCACGCAATCTTGCTGTCAATTGTACAGTTGTCGCGTCATACATTTGAGTCAGCAATTTTGGGTAGAAACCAATACCAATAATTGGAATCAGCAAACAGGCAATGATAAATACTTCACGGGGTTCGGCATCTATCAGAGCTTGGTGAGAAACTAATTCCTTGTTCTCTTCTCCATAGAAAATTTCCCGCAACATCGACAACAGATAAATCGGAGTTAAAATCACTCCAACTGCCATCAAAAACACCACAATGACCTTGAAGGTAGAGCTATAAGCATCGCTAGTAGCAAAGCCAACAAACACCATTAATTCTGCTACGAAACCGCTCATCCCTGGCAATGCCAAAGAAGCCATTGAACAGGTGGTGAACATAGCGAAAATCTTCGGCATTCTCTTCGCTACACCGCCCATTTCATCCAACATTAGAGTGTGGGTGCGATCGTAAGTTGCGCCAACCAGGAAGAACAAACTCGCCCCAATTAACCCATGGGAAACCATTTGTAACACCGCTCCACTCAATCCCAAATCGGTGAAGGAGGCGATACCAATCATCACAAAGCCCATGTGAGAAATTGAGGAGTAGGCAATTTTTCGCTTTAGGTTGCGCTGGGCAAAGGATGTCAAGGCAGCGTAGATGATATTAACTACCCCCAAAACCACCAACACTGGTGCAAAATAAGCGTGGGCATCGGGGAGCATTTGAGCATTCATCCGAACTAAGGCGTAACCGCCCATTTTCAAGAGAATACCTGCTAATAACATGTGTACAGGGGCTGTTGCTTCACCGTGGGCATCAGGTAGCCAGGTGTGCAAAGGAATAATCGGCAACTTGACGGCGTAGGCAATTAGGAAACCAGCATAGAGGGCTAGTTGGAAATTCAGGGCGAAATCTTTTAAGGCGATCGCTCGCATGTCGAACGTCACCGTATCGCCGTAAAATCCCATTGTCAGAGCAGACAGCAAAA
Organism: Nostoc sp. LEGE 12450; assembly: GCF_015206895.1. Classification (GTDB taxonomy): domain Bacteria; phylum Cyanobacteriota; class Cyanobacteriia; order Cyanobacteriales; family Nostocaceae; genus Nostoc. The sequence continues at coordinate 10,804 of NZ_JADEXU010000215.1, forward strand.
TAAACAGCGAACCGCCAGCAGTGTATAAAATGAATTTGGTCGCTGCATATTGCCGTCTTTTGCCTCCCCAAATTGACAGCAGGAAGTATATCGGTACTAGTTCCAGTTCCCACACCAGGAAAAATAACAGCATATCCTGGACGGCGAACACGGCAATCTGACCGCCATACATCGCCAAAATCAAGAAGTAAAATAGCTTGGGCTTGAAGGTGACAGGCCAAGCTGCTAAAATCGCCAGCGTGGTAATGAATCCAGTCAAAATAATTAGGGGCATGGATAAGCCATCTGCCCCTACTGACCAATTCAAACCCATTTGTGGTACCCAGGGGTAACTTTCCACCAACTGCAAATCTGGATTGGAGAAATCATACCCAGTATAAAAAGCATAAACAATTAGTGCAAAATCTATCAGCCCCACGATAAGGGAGTACCAGCGCACTGTTTTGCCTTCTTTATCAGGAATGACGGGAAGAAGTAGCGACGCGGCTATCGGAAACAGAATAATCGTCGTCAGCCACGGAAAATTAGCTATATTCATCACAATTCGTCTGCTATCAAAATCATGTTTGGCAAAAAGTCACTAGTTATTAAGTAACAGCTTTTTGGGGATTTCGTCTTCCTCGTTAGGTTGATTTAATTAAATTGGCAATCCCCCGTTTCTTCTGTAGGGAGTCTCTTTTGAGCTTTGGGCGTGCGGAATGTGGGTTGTGATACTCCCAATGAAGTCAAAAATTTACCCTAAAAAAGCCGGTAAAATTATAGTTTAGTGGTGCGATTGCGTAGCTCAACCCATCGCTAAAAATACACGATGCTGTTTGGTGGTTCTTGAAAAAAGCGATTTGGTGCTCAAAGAAGAAATAACCATAATGATAATGGCACAAATTAAAAGTCAAATTCGTTATCTCACTAACGTAGATGGAGAAACAACAGATGTACTCGTCCCTATAGAACTTTGGCAACAGCTTATACGTTCCATAAATTCTGATAAGAGACCATTTATAAAGTAAATCTTTAGACGGCTAGACGACGTAGCATAATACGAGTCATAACAGCATATATGGCAGCTTCACTCATTTCAGTCAGACGTTCATAATCCTTACTCAAACGATGGTAC
>NZ_JADEXU010000216.1 GCF_015206895.1 Nostoc sp. LEGE 12450
GGAAAAATCATTCCTTTACCCTTTACCCTTTAACCTTTTCCCATTTTTTCCCAGTCCCTAACGATGCGCCAATGCTTGTTCTTGTCCTTGCAACCAACCTGCATCATCATTTTTGAAGGGTGAGAGAGCGCGTAAACGTTCTACAATACTGGGCATTACCTCTATTACTTGATCGATTTCGGCTTCGGTGGTGTAGCGACAAAGACTGAAGCGGATAGAACCGTGCAAAGTTGTGTAGGGTAAGCCCATTGCCCGCAGGACGTGAGAAGGTTCTAGAGAACCGGAGGTACAAGCAGAACCGGATGATGCACAGATACCGTATTTGTTCAATAACAGTAGAATTGCTTCACCTTCGATGTACTTGAAGCCGATATTTGTGGTGTTTGGCAATCTCTGCGTAACGTCACCGTTAACGACACAATCGGGAATTTTAGCTAGTAAAGTTTGTTCCAAGCGATCGCGCAGCTTTCTTTCTCTTGTAGTCGCATCTTCTAAGTGTAACAGTTCCAGTTCCGCAGCTTTGCCCAAAGCAATAATTGCTGGAACATTCTCTGTTCCCGCTCTACGTCCGCGTTCTTGGTGTCCCCCAATCATAAAGGGACGGAACCGAACCCCGCGCCGGATATATAAAGCACCAATTCCTTTAGGCCCGTGCAGCTTATGACCAGATAGGGTTAACATATCCACGGTGCTAGTTTTCATATTCAACGGGATTTTTCCCACTGCTTGCACCGCATCTACATGGAAGATAGCGCCATATTCTTTCACGCGCAACCCAATTTGCTCAATTGGGAAAATCGTGCCGGTTTCGTTATTAGCATACATAATTGTCACCAGGGCGGTGTTACCCGTCAAGGAAGCTTCTAGCTCATCTAGATCCAGCTGCCCTTGATGATTTACTGATAAATAGGTAACACTATAACCTTGGGTTTCTAATTGTTTGCAGACATTGAGTACTGCGGGATGTTCAACTTGGGTGGTGATGATGTGTCGCTTTTCTGGTTGCGCCAACAGTGCGGCTCGAATCGCCGCGTTATCTCCCTCAGTACCGCAACTTGTGTAGACAATTTCTGACTCATCGGCTCCCAGGATGGCTGCAAGTTGTTCTCTTGCTATTCTCACTGCTTTACCGACTTGCCCACCAAAGGTATGCATACTAGAGGGATTGCCGTAATAATCCGTCAGGTAAGGTAGCATTACCTCTATAACTTCTGGGTCTACCTTAGTGGTGGCATTATTATCGAGATAGATGCAGTTATTTTGCATTGTTGTCTTCAATTAAGAATTAGGAATTATTTAATTAAGCTTCAGAACCCACTGATTGGGATTGACGCTTTTGCAACTGCTCAGAGTATTTCTGGGAATAGCTTTGAAACCAACGTTCCCAGTAATCTTGTTTATTTGTTAATTTAGCGACTACGCGGTTGTAATTGGCAAACCAGCCTTCCCAGTAATCGCTAGGCTGCTTAACGCAACCGTCGCAAGTGGGACAACCAGCTTTACACTGAGGCACGGTATGAATGCTACCAACACAGTTTGTACAAAGTTCAGGGTCAATCCAGTGTTGTCCGTCAACTACTTTAACTGCATTTGTGGGACATACCGTTAGACAGAGATTGCAGGAAATACACTGGCTAGTAAGAATTTTGTAAGCCATGATTTATTCTCCTTTTTTGGGAATGGGGCAGTGGGCATTGGGCATTGAGGATTGGGTTTAGGGGAGGGCATTGAGGATAATTCTTATCCCATGCCCCATACTTCGACTTCGCTCAGTACAAGTGCCCCTATGCCCCATGCCCTATTCGTTATTCCCTAATTCTTTAACGTATTGCTCGTAGAACTCCAAAGCAACCTTTTCAATTACGTCGTAAGCTTCAACAGTCTTGATTCCAGCTTCTTGCAATTTTTCTTGAGGACAGTTACCAATCTTGGAGACTAGAACTGCTTTGCAATCTGCGATCGCTTTCATAATATGCTCAAAGGAAGCTTCTTCGCCGTATCCACCTTGGCAGTATTGGTCAATTTTGCGATGACCAACAAAGCGAACTTCGTCCCCACCCACTTCGTAAATTTGGAATTCTTTCGCATGACCGAAGTGTTGGTTAACTAATCCGCCGCCTTTGGTTGCTACTGCAACTAAAACTTTCGGACTATTGGCAATTTTCTTACCGGCTAGTGCCTTATCTTTGGCTACTTTAAGTTCTTCTTTAAACTTCTCAATTCCTTCGTGAACAGTAGCGCGTTGTTCCATGTCATATTCGGGAGCCATTTCCAAGAATTTCTCTTTAGAAAACTCTTGGCTGCGGTCTTCTCCTAACAATCCGACTGCATCGGCACGACACTGGCGACAGTGACGCATCATTTTCATGTTACCGGAGCAATTGTCTTGAACTTCTTTGAGTTCTTTAGGTGTGGGGCCGCGTTGACCGATTAAACCGAAGTGTGTGCCATGTTCTGGTGCAGAAATCAATGGCATGATGTTGTGCAAGAATGCACCTTTCTCACGGATGACTCGATTCACTTCGACTAAGTGATGGTCATTAATTCCGGGAATCATCACTGAGTTGACTTTGCACAAGATGTCAGCATCTTTCAGGGCTTGCAATCCTTCCATCTGTCTTTCGTGGAGGATTTTTGCGCCTTCAAGACCTCTATAACGCTTGCGTCTGTAGTGAACCCAAGGATAAATCTTAGCACCGATCTCTGGATCTACCATGTTAATGGTGATCGTCACGTGATCTATATTTAATTGTTTAATGCGATCGATGTAGTCGGGCAGCATTAAACCATTGGTTGATAAACACAGCTTGATGTCTGGTGCTTGTGCTGCAATCAACTCAAATGTGCGGAAGGTTTTTTCTGGGTTCGCCAATGGGTCGCCAGGGCCGGCAATTCCCACAACTGTCATTTGCGGAATCTTACCACCAATGACTAAAGCTTTGTGTGCGGCTTCTTCTGGTGTTAGCAATTCGCTAACTACTCCAGGACGGCTTTCGTTAGCGCAATCATATTTGCGGTTGCAATAGTTGCATTGAATGTTGCAAGCTGGTGCAACTGCAACGTGCATCCGGGCGTAGTGGTGATGAGCGTCTTCGCTGTAGCAGGGATGTTTAGCAATGCGTTCTTGGAGCTTTTCGTCCCTTTCCACGGTGGTGCTGGTGGTGCTGTCACAGCCGCAACCACCTGATTTTGCTTGGGTTGGCGATTCCGTAGCGTTGGAGTTGAGGAGTCGTGTAGACGGTGATGTCATTGAGTTTCGCAAAAGGTCGGTGGACTTGGCTGCCACTGTGGGAGATGTTGTTGCTGCTCTCTATGCCCAGAATTGAAGTCGCGTCTTCCACACTGCCTGCAAACCCTTGGGTGAGGGCGACTTGTTTTCAAGTCAGGCAGGCGATAGATATCTGATGTTCGGCTGGTGTGTGTCAACGTTCGGTTCTTGGGTAGAATTTGTGCTTACAGCCGCGACTTCTCTTCACTTCAGGCATGGTGCTATGTCATCCCTCCACTCACCCTTCGCTTTGTTTTGTTTCAGAGCGTTAGGTGATTGGCGATATAAGATTTATAGCAGCCGTCTCCCAGCCAGATGTTGCGTCTCTCTAGGATAGAATTTATTGGATTTATTACGTTTGTACTCAAATACTAAAAACCCTAATTCTTCAAGCTTTACAAGAATTAAAAAAGTTTTTTTCAGGTAGGGGTTCTAGTATTTTTTGGTTGGGGTTCTAGTGTTTATAGATGGGGGTTCAGGATTTCTTTGTACTCAGCCACAACCCAATCCCAGCAAAGAATTTAATCTACTTGCAACTGGATTTTGGTTATTTAAATGTGTACTCAGATTGCCCTCAATTTGCGTCAAAAGCAATAAATGCCAAGGGTTTGAGGGTGAAAAACTGGAGTAATCTATATTGTTTTACTCCAGAAACGTGCGAAATTCAATTCTGTATCTAACATATCATTTTTTTGAGGGTAAAAATGCACTTCATATTCTTTTAATTTTTCTTTGAGAATAATGTTCAACTATGCCTTTAAGCCTTGTCTGGTAAGCCGTAGAAGCTAATGGAAATAGATGTGTTGCTGCATATAATTTTCAAAAAACTTAACTTTTAACTCCTTTTTTTCATTCCCACAATGAGGAGATGGGCAGGAAACTCTCAGGTTTTGTGTTTGAGAGAAACAACAAACTATAATCTAACATGATTGAGCGATCGCAATGAATTTTCTGAATTGCTCACTACAAACCTTAACGAAAAACCCCCTTCCCGTGTTGGGAAGGGGGAAAATTTCAAATCCGGCGAGTGGTGCTACTTGACCTCTATAAACGAGATTATGTTATCCAAGTCAGCCCCAACGGATTTATAATCACCAGCGCTAAACTCACGGCATCGACCACCAGTTTCATGTTGGCAGACACGTACAACGGTACCTGATGGTACACTTAACGAGCTAATAGCGTCATTTCCCACAACCTTTAAGTCACTTTGGTTGGCTTTGTATACTCCTGGAGTTGTAGGAAAAGACTGGGAAGCTCCAGCAAAATTAGCATCTCTGTAGACCTTAACCACCTTTGCTGATGGCGTGTAGGAGAGCTTGTAGATGGTGCCACTATAATCATCCGAAATTAACAAATTACCTTGTTGATCGACTACCATATCTACGGGTCGCCCCCAGATTTCTTGTGTTCCTGGAACTAGCCAACCGTTGACTAAATCCATCTCCTGCCCTGGAGTCTTTGTGCTATTGTTCCAGGGAAAGTAAGCTATTTTGTAGCCTGTTTTCTTCTGTCGATTCCATGAACCATGCAGCCCCGCCACTGCCCCATTTGAGTACAGACTGGGAAACTTCGTATTTTGTAGGAATGTTAGTCCCAAGGGAGCGGAATGGGCTTGGATACCCTTGCTAATCCTGTCCATTGCATTGCAATTAACCTTGCCATTAGCATTGAACTCATAGTCGCGGTCAAAGGGCATATTGTTCATGCCATTTGAAGTATCAGGATTGGGGTTGCAAAATGGCCAACCGTAGTTACCGCCATCTCGGACTCGCGTAAACTCCTCTGGTGGGTGGTTGTCCACGTAGGAAGGGATAATCTTACCGTAATTGCCACTGCCATCGTTGAAGGGATAGGCGATGTTATCTCGATTATTAACAACTACCCAAAGGTCATTTGTGTTAGGCAAAAATGCTAATCCTTCGGCATTACGTAAGCCTTGGGCAAACAGCCGCCGATTGCTTCCATCTGCGTTGTACTGGTAAACTGCACCACGCACTGGGTTACTGATAGTATCTTCCTTGCAGGCATTGCAGGTAGAGGCGATGGACACATACAGTTTGTGATTGGCATCAAGGGCGATGTTTTTCAGTTCGTGACCATAAGCGCCTTTGAGTTCCCTTGTGCTGCTGTCTGGTAAACCAGTTACAACAATTTGACGATTTTTTGCGATTAAGTCTCCAGAGTTGTAGATAAAGCGGTTAATTTGATGAGTTTCAGAGATATAAACGTATGTGGTGTTGTTTATCTTATGAAACACAATGTCGTGTGGCTTGCGTAGACCCGTCACGAAGTCAGAAATAATTGGGTCTTTGCTGCCATTTGGCCGGACAATTAATACTTTATTCCCACTGGGTTGTGATACTAGAAGATCCCCATTGGGAGCAACTGCCATAAAGCGAGCTTTGTTAATGCGAGCATAAACAGCGATGGAGAAGTTGGGGGGTACTTTCAAGTAACGGTTAATATTGAAGGGTGCATAGTTCATGATACTAGGCACTTTCAGCTTGGTTTCAACAGACGCAGCAGGCGGTTGGGCCAACGCTGCGGGGGAAAAAACCTCTAAGGATATTAAACTAGCAACTGAAGGGATCAAACTAACTAGCGACGCAGATAATATGCGTTTGAGCATTGGTATTTGGTTTAGGGAAAACATAACCATTCTTAACTTTTCTCTAGCCTGGTAGTGATGTATCTCACACGTAACTCTCGACTAACCGATTTTTCCGAGAGCCAAAACAAAGATACTCAGGGTACTTGTTTTTGAAAACACTTCGTTAAATATCTTTATATAGTGCATATACTATTATCTTTCCTAACTCATCAAAAAATGGGTGAACCAAGAGTTGCAAAGAAAGGCATAGCGATCGCTCTTTCCAACTAAAATAGTCCTCAAAACCAACAGAATTATCACCATTGTACCTAGCCACAGTAGCTTGTACAGAAAGTCTTACAGCGTTATTTCCCTATCAATAAGCCAAATTGGTATTTGAAAAACCATAAGCGTTCAAGACTTGGTTTTTCTCAAAGAATTGATTGAACCTGGTAAAATCTGTTTGGTAATTGAGCGCACATATCCCTTGGTATAATTAGCGGCAGATACCTGTAATATTTCTGCAATAACCCCGAAATCTGGAAACATTACTCCAGCTAGTGGATATACTCGTAATCAAACTCTCAACAGAAGCGAGTATTATGCTGGACTGGTTAGCTATTTGGGGTGTAACTCAGGCCGCCGGGTTGATTTTTAAGCCCATTCTGGAAGACTTAGCCAAGGATGCTGCTAAAGATTGGGCTAAAGATTTATTAAAAGGCATCCCTGGCAAGATTTTTCAGAAACTTAAGAAGGAAGACATAGAAATTGCTGCTGGTAAAGCCTTAAAGGAATTTTTGCAACTCATGCAGCAGCAGTTAAAGGTTCGTTGCAAGCTGGCTGAAACTGAGATTAAAGATTACACCAAAGACATCCAGAAATTTATCAGCGATAAATTAGTTACAGAAATTCTTGGTAAGGCTTTTGATATTAATTGTGAATCTCTAGATGCTAAAACTCTAGAAGATAGTTGGAACAGGCTGCAATTAAAACCTCTGCCATCTAAGTTTAACTGGCAATCAATTACAGAACAGTATTTTACACAAGTCCAAGAACTTCTTTTAGATTCAAAAGAATTACACCATATCCTAGAATTACAAAAGTTATCTGATATTGAAATAAATACAAAAGAGATTGCTGGTGTTATTGTAGATTTTAATTTAGTTAAATATCAAGAAGGAATCCGCGAACGCTATGGCAATCTCAAATTAGATAGCTTAGATACTAGCGGCTATGCCTATAACGAACTAAAATTATGGCGGATTTTTACTGCTCAAAATGTCCGGGAAACTCATCAAGTTTTGGCGCAAGTTCACGAACTGCCTAAAGAACATCTTAGACGGCTGCGAGAAAGTGACCAAGTAGAAGCAGAAGTGGAATTAGAAGAATTAGAACGCCACAAACGGATTTATTTTGAACAGCCGATCCGTTCAGTTTTAGATGTTGTCAATAAAAAGCAAGATTATAAATATCTAGTGATTTTGGGCGATCCTGGTTCCGGGAAGTCTACATTGTTGCAATTTCTAGCTTTGAATTGGGCAGAGTCTCCACTGGATAATGTTATCTCATTACCAATTCCGTTGCTAATTGAATTACGCACTTATATGCGGCGACGGGAAGATAAAGAGTGCAATAATTTTCTAGAGTTTTTTCATCAATGTAGTGGTGCTGTTCATCATCTCAATCAGCTTGAACTAGATAAACATTTAAAAGCTGGTAATGCCTTAGTGATGTTTGATGGTTTGGATGAGGTATTTGACCCTGGTAAGCGAGAGGATGTAATTACTGATATTCATCGCTTTACTAATGAATATCCTGATGTGCAGGTAATTGTCACTTCTCGGATTATTGGCTATAAACCGCAACGATTGCTTAATGCTGAGTTTCGCCACTTTATATTACAAGATTTAGACTCAGAACAAATTCAGGATTTTATCAACCGTTGGCATGAGTTAACTTTTACCGATGCAGTAGATAAAGTGAGAAAACGGGAACGGCTACAAAGAGGAATTGAAGCATCCAAATCTATTGCAGAATTGGCGGGAAATCCTCTGCTGTTGACGATGATGGCAATTCTTAATCGTAATCAAGAGCTACCAAGAGATAGAGCTACACTTTACGATCAAGCATCGCGGGTGTTGCTGCATCAATGGGATGTGGAACGCGCTTTGACAGAAGATAAGAGGTTAGACCCGAAGACGATTGATTATAAAGATAAGCAAGCGATGCTGCGTCAGGTTGCTTATCTTATGCAAACTGGTGAGAAAGGGTTGGCTGGTAATTTAATTAATGGAAATGATTTAGTCAAAGTTCTGACTGATTATCTGAAAACCATAGAGTTTGATAAACCCAGAGAAGCTGCGCGGGTGATGAGAGATCAACTGCGGACTCGCAACTTTATGTTATGTTTCCTGGGTGCGGATTATTATGCTTTTGTGCATCGGACATTTTTAGAATATTTCTGTGCTTGGGAATTTGTCTGGCAGTTTAAAGAAACGCAAACGCTGAGTATTGAAGAACTTAAGAATGAAGTTTTTGGCAAACACTGGCAGGATGAAACTTGGCATGAGGTCTTGCTGCTAATTGCGGGAATGATTGAGCCAAGATTTGTTGGGGAGATTCTTGATTATTTAATGGCGCAAGATGGCGAAGAAGAAAAGTTTGTCAATTTCTTTTTAGCGGCTAAGTGTCTTGTAGAGGTGAGAAATCGCTCAGTAATTGCGTCAACGGCTAATAAATTACTTGACAAGTTCAAGGACTTAACTAAATATGACCTCTGGTACTACTATCCCTCCCAGAGATATAGACAAGAAACTGAGCTAGTTGAGGAAATTCGCACTCAAGTAGTCACAGCAATTGCAACGATCTGGCAAGAATCTCCCGACACCAAAAACTGGCTCAAAGAGCGTGCTACCCAGGATGATAACTTGGATGTGGTACATGTAGCAGTCCAAGAATTAGCGAAGAACTTCAAAGATGATCCCGACACTAAAACCTGGCTCAAAGAGCGTGCTACCCAGGATGATAACTACTATGTGGTACGTGTAATAGTCCAAGAATTAGTGAATCACTTCAAAGATGACCCCGACACCAAATCCATTCTTAAACAACGCGCTACCCAGGATGATAACTACTATGTGCGACGTGTAGCAGTCCAAGAATTAGCAAAGAACTTCAAAGATGACCCCGACACCAAATCTATCCTCAAACAATGCGCTACCCAAGTTGATAACTGGGATGTGCGACGTGCAGCAGTCCAAGAATTAGTGAATCACTTCAAGGATGACCCCGACACCAAAACCTGGCTAAAACAACGCGCTACTCAAAATAATAATCAGTATGTGCGAAGTACAGCAATCGAACAATTAGCTCAGAACTTCAAAGATGACCTCGACACCATATCCATCCTCAAACAATGCGTTACCCAGGATGATAGCTGGTATGTGCGACGTGCAGCAGTCCAAGAATTAGCTAAACACTTTAAATATCAGCCTGAGTTGTTTGACATTTACCACAACTGCGCTGTTAATGATCCCTTTGAGCGCAAAGAGGAGGATGAAGCCAATCCTCGGCGCATTGCACTAGAGATAATTATCAAGCAATTTCCTCAGCATCCCCAGACTTTACCACTGTTGCGCGATCGCGCACAAAATGACCCAGATGAGCAAGTGCGGGAATTTGCTCAGAAGAAGTTGGCACAATTAGAGAAGTAGAAGAGTTGCAAAAATATGAGTAACACAGAAGTTCGTCAGCAAATCAACCAATATCTAGATGTATTATCTTCAGAACGGTTACAACTGGTTGCTGATTTTTTAGCATATCTAGCAGATAAGGAGAGTGAAGATGCTACCCAAGAGTTACTTGATATCCCTGGATTTATTGAATCATTTGAAGAAGGTAAAAAAGATATTGCTGAAGGTCGGGTAAAAAGCTGGAGAACAATTCGGTCTGATGTATAACGTTGTGTTATCCGCTAAAGCCGAGGATATTTATGCTACAGCAGACCAAGCTTTAGCCAAAAAGGTTGCTAGATGCTTTGAGCAACTAGAACAAAATCCTCGGTTTCATCCTAATGTTAAACCTCTCAAAGGTGACTTTGCAGGTTATTATCGCTATCGCATTGGTAACTATCGAGTAATTTATCAAGTTGATGATGCAACAAATCAAGTTATGGTAACTACTATTGCTCATCGACGAGAAGCTTATGAATAAATATGAAATATACAATTATGATTCAATGGTCAGAAGAAGATCAATCTTATATGGTTTTGCTACCTGAGTTTACGCATATAATGCAGCCTTGCACTCACGGAGAGACTTACGAAGACGCTTTGAAAAATGCTCAAGAAGTTTTAGAAATGCTGATTGAATCATCTTTGGCAGATGGTGAACCTCTACCAGAGCTAAAAACACTAGTAAAGTCATTAAAAGTAACGTTGTAAATCAGTAAAATTAAATAAAAATAGGTAATCTCATGACTACATATATAAATACAACCAAAGTCTACGATGAAATTATAGAGTTTATTGCTGCTGGAACCACTCCTCAAAGTGTTATCGATTTCAAACTATCGGATGCAGCCAAAGACCGTTTAGAGGATCTCGTTTACCGTGCAAAAACTGAAGGTCTTACAGGAAGTGACCAGCGAGAGTTAGATCATTTCCTCACGCTAGAACATATTATGCTACTAGCAAAAGCAAGAGCTAAACAGTACATCAGCGCGGAGTAAGTATTCAAAGTGTCTCGTCCATATATTAATGCAGAATTGCGGCGTTTAGTTAGCGATCGCGCCGATCGCATTTGCGAGTACTGTCTCGTTTCTGAAGAAGATAGATCATCGGGTTGTCAAGTTGACCATATAATCAATGTCAAACACGGCGGCGCTACAACAGCAGATAATCTCTGTTATGCCTGTATTTTCTGTAACCTGCAAAAAGGCACGGATTTAGGCTCAATTAATTGGCAGACTGGCGAACTTGTGCGCTTCTTTAACCCACGCAGAGACTTTTGGAGCGATCATTTTCGACTAGATGAGGCTGTAATTCAACATCAAACAGATATCGGTGAAGTTACCGCACGCATCCTAGATTTTAACGGCGATGAAAGGATTATAGAACGACAAGCTTTGATTGCATCTGGTCAGTATCCCTCAGCATCAGGGCTAAAACAGATAAATAAATAGGTTATGATGTGCGATCGCATCCACCAATGGGAATTCTATACTTAGCAACTATTGCTACTTCACCATTAGAACTCCCAAGGTAGATATACAATGGCTTATCAAAATATTGCAGCGTCCCTTTCGCCACAAGATATCCAAGAAATTAAAGCCGCGCTACAGACAGTCCAAAAAAAGATGCCCTTTCTGATTACTCTTAGCACTGAAGAACGGCGTAAGTTAGTAAAAATGGGCGATAAAAGCCTAGCCTTTGTGAACAATAGCATTACTGCTGCTCAGTCTAACCGCGAAATTCTTCCAGCCACTTTTGACGTTGAGGAACTGGTTCAAGATTATCAATTAGCAGCTGCGCTGACCGAACTTTTAACTTCAATGCAGCAACTCACCGAACAGGTAGATGATACCCTAATGGCTGTCGGTAGTGAAGCGATGACTAGCAGTTTGACTGTTTATGATTACGTCAAGACTGCATCAAAAAAGACTCCAGGTTTAAAGACTGTCGCCGAACAGTTGGGCGAACGCTTTAAAGCTATTGGTAAAGGGAAATCTGCAAAAACTCCCGTCTCTTGATAAATTAATACTCATCGGCGAACTGTAGGGGCGTACATTTGTATGCCCCTATTCTGTAGACCTCTTGCATAAATCACAAAGAAGAACCCACCCCACTAAAGCTATGCTTTGTCTCTCCTCCCCTTAGTAAAGGGTGTATACACAAGTCAAATTACCCCCCTTAATCCCCCCTTATAACTGTCTCTTAT
>NZ_JADEXU010000217.1 GCF_015206895.1 Nostoc sp. LEGE 12450
TCAAAGGCTTTACAGAAATCATCTACATGACAGAACAAAGCATCTAAACTAAACATAGGACAGGTTGCTGGATTTGTTGTTATTTTCAGCTTACTACCTGTCCTTTTCCTTATCCCGAACTCAGGTTAGGTAACTGCAAAACCACCACCACCCAAGTATTTTTCTATTTTGTATTTGCCGTTGTATATTAGCTGTCCGTCTTGCCAGAACATATACCCATATTTATTAATGGCTAATGTTGATTGTGACACGCTTTTTGTGAGTTCTCTTCTCGTGGTTGGCGTTGCTGAATAAGCTTACGCAGAGGCACAGAGAGGAAGATTGAGGTTTTGTGGCAACTGCCGATCGTAACTTTTGGAGTTGCAAAAGCAACTAATGTGACTTGAAAACCAACTTTTGGAGTCGCAAAAGCAATTAATGCGACTTGAAAACTAACTTTTGGAGTCGCAAAAGCAACTAATGTGACTTGAAAACCAACTTTTGGAGTCGCAAAAGCAACTAATGTGACTTGAAAACCAACTTTTGCGTAAGTCTAGCCTATTACCTATTTTGTGGTTTAGCAGAAGATGATGGCGTTTGTTGTGTTGGGAGATTGGTAGGTGCTGATTTGTCTGGGAACCAATCTTTGAATAAATCTGTGCCGTCTTTGACTCCTGATATCAAGGCTGCGAATAATGCTAATACACCCATAATCTCTAATATCCGTGCCCACAAAGGTTGTGCCCAAAGAAGTTTGGGAAGAGAAAAACCTGCTGTTTTGAAACCCAATTCTTTTAACCAGTCTTCCACTGTTTCGGGACGGTTATCTGGTTGTAGTTGCATTGCATGGAGAATGGCTTGATTGACGCGATCGCTAATCTTATCATTCAATTCGTTAGGTGGAATTAAACGCTTATTGTTATCTTGGCGCTCAATAGCACTTTCTGGCAGTTTTCCTGTTAATAAAAAATATAAAGTTGCCGCAAGAGAATAAATATCAGTCCAAGGTTTACGTCGCGCCTGTTGTCTAGGAGAGTTGGAATACAGTTCAATTGGTGTAAATTTGTCAACCAAGTTACCGCGACTTGACACTGGGTTATCAACAAATCTTCGTGCTAAGTCGAAGTTTATCAAAACAACCTGATGCGTACCCGCCCGCAAAATGATATTTTCTGGTTTCACATTTCGATGTAAAAATCCTTGTTCATGCACTACGATGAGTGCTTTTCCAATTTGTTGAATATAATCTACGGCCTCTTTTTCAGGGAGAAATCCTCGCGGTTGGACAATCTTGGCTAAATTCTCTCCTAGAATATGCTCCATGACCATGCATTTCAAATCACCTTCCTCGAAGGTATCAATGACTTGGACAATATTCGGATGTTTGCATATTGCTAGTTTACGGGATTCATCTGCAAAACCTGATTTTAAGCGATCGCGGTCTTCGTTACTTAATTGATTAAGCAAATTGGAATCCAATGTTTTAATCACAACTTTCTTGCCATCCCGATCCTCAGCAAGATAAGTAATAGCGAAGTTCCCCTGTCCTAACTGTTGTTTAATTTCATACCGATCGCGGTGTAACTTTTGTCCAGATGCCCAAGTCATTGGTTGATTATCTCAGAGACTTATATTAATTTTTGCATATAGTCTTTTTCCTGTGGATGTAATACAGATTCTCTCAACAAATGTTCTGTAGCTTGCATCCTGACATCTAAAGGTGAAGCTGTTATGCTTCAAAAAATGTAATATGACGCGATCGCAAAAGTTGTGTTATAAAAACGGGCAAAGTCTTAGAAAATACGAAAATCTTTACTATGAAGCTTTTTCGGTAAATGCGTAATTTCTACACCAATGGCATCAAATGCTACTGTAACCAATCAAGCTTTAGCATTTAATCATCAGTAATCTTTAAAAAATTGAAAAAATAATGTTAAGTATACCTATTAACTTAAATTTACCTCGTATACCCCATTTAATAACTTCCTTGCCTGGGCCTCGCGCTCAAGCAATTGTACAACGCGATCGCGCTGTAACTTCTCCTTCTTACACCCGCGATTACCCATTAGTTGTATCTCGCGGACAAGGCTGTATGGTAGAAGATGTGGATGGCAATGTATTTCTGGATATGACCGCAGGTATAGCCGTTACCGCCACCGGACACGCCCACCCGGAAGTCGTCAAAGCAATTCAAGAACAGTCCGAACGTCTGCTGCACATGTCAGGGACGGATTTTTATTATGAACCGATGGTGGAATTAGCGGAACAATTAGCGATTCGCGCCCCTTTTCCTCAACCACACAGTAACAGTGCATTCCCAGCAAAAGTATTTTTCACCAATTCCGGGGCAGAGTCAAACGAAGGAGCGATTAAACTAGCTAGATATTACACCAAGCGATCGCTAATTGTGGCATTCTTAGGCGCATTTCACGGACGCACTTATGGGGCAATGTCCCTCACGGGTTCTAAAGCAGTGCAGCGAGCGAATTTTGGGCCTTTAGTTCCTGGTGTAACTCATATCCCTTATGGCACTCACGCCAGTTTAGATTACCTGGAACAACAGCTATTTGGGACAATTTTACCACCGCAAGAAGTAGCCGCGATCGTAGTTGAGCCGATTCAAGGAGAGGGTGGATATATCGTACCAGAGGATGGTTTTTTAAAACGGATTCGGGATATTTGCGATCGCCACGGTATTCTGATGGTAGTGGATGAAGTGCAAGCGGGGATGGGGCGGACTGGTCGCTTATTTGCGATCGAACATTGGGGTGTGATGCCTGATATTATTACCACTGCCAAAGGTATCGCCAGTGGTCTGCCATTAGGTGCGATACTTGCCAGACCAGAGTTAATGACTTGGCCTCCAGGTTCTCACGCTACCACATTTGGCGGTAATCCTGTAGCTTGTGCTGCTGGTATTGCCACGCTGCGACTGCTGGAAAGTGGTTTAATGACCAACGCTACCCAGATGGGAGAATTCTTACAAGCTAGTCTTACCAAATTGCATCAAAGATTTCCGAAAGCATCGCCGCCACGAGGGAAAGGTTTGATGGTAGCCGTGGATTTATTGGATGAACAGGGTAATCTCGATCATAAATTGCGCGATCGCATTATTCAAGAAGCTTTTTTACGCGGTTTATTATTGCTAGGTTGCGGTAAAGCAGCAATTCGTTTCTGTCCCCCTCTAGTTATCGACAGCGACCAAATTAAAATAGCCCTTCAGATTATCAGCGATATTTTAAGTCCTTAAAAGATAACGGGGACAAGGGGACAAGGAGACAAGGGGATAAATAAAGTGTTTTCCCCAATGCCCAATGCCCAATGACCAATGACCAATGACAAATGACAAATGACAAATGACAAATAAAATAGCCTTAAATTTATGGAAATTACTTTGGCAAGAATACAGCGCCAGAGTAAATCATGCCCGTACCTACCAGCAAATGATAACTGCTGCGGGTGGGACTGTTGCCAACGACCACATCGCCTTTCGGTCTTTGCGTTTATTAGTAGATAGTCCGCAGGGTCAAGTTAATTTAGGAATTGACTATCTCGCACAATTTGCAGAAGCTTTGGGTTACGTGGCGGCTGGAGAGTATAATTTTGCTCAAACTCATCTATATGCCCGTCATTATCGCCATCCACAGCAAGAGGAATTTAACTTACCCAAACTCTTTATTAGCGAGTTGATTGTTGATGAACTGCCTGCTAATATTGCTCAACTCATCTCTAAAACAGTATCTGCAATCCCACACCAACTAGCCTCACCCGTTACTCTTCTCAAAAAAGACGCGGAGATTGAAACCATTGCCAAACAACTTCAGCAAGTCTTCACCCGTCCTTGGCTACCTCCCAGGCATTCTGTTGTCGAAGAGGTCAATAAGGTTACTCAGTATGGGGCTTGGGTGTTGCTGCACGGATATGGTGTCAACCATTTTACAGGCTACGTCAACGGACAAAATACCCCAGAATATCCAGATATTGATACTACCGCTAGTGGTTTGGCTCATCTGGGTGTACCAATGAAAGCAGAGATAGAGGGAAATGTTGCCTGTGGTTTGCGGCAAACTGCAACTCAAGCTGTAACAGAAATGGTGACAGTGTTAGATGATAATAGTGGTGCAGAAATTCAGATCCCTTGGACTTATGCCTATTATGAAATAGCGCAACGCTATTTAATCGAAATCCAGCCTGGAAAGCAGATACTTTTTGATGCTTTTTTAGGAAGTAATGCCCAGCAATTGTTTGAAATGACTCGTCTATCTAAATAAACCTCAGCTAATTTATGTAGGTTGCGTGGAGTGAAACGCAACCCAACATTACCACCTTATTTATGGGTTACGCGATCGCTGCACCCAACTACAAAACTAATGACAAATGACCAATGACAGCCTTTCCCAGTTAGCTTTAATTGCGCCGACCTACTAAAAACCTTTGAATCTAACAGCTAAAAAGTCACCACACTCCGAATTGATTCACCTTTGTGCATCAATTCAAAAGCATCATTAATTTGTTCAATGGGCATCACATGGGTAATTAAATCATCAATATTTATTTTGCCTTGCATATACCAATCAACAATTTTCGGCACATCTGTACGCCCTCTCGCACCTCCGAATGCTGAACCTTTCCAAACGCGCCCAGTTACTAATTGAAAAGGGCGAGTGCTGATTTCTTGTCCAGCACCAGCAACACCAATAATCACGCTGACACCCCAACCTTTGTGGCAGCATTCTAATGCTTGACGCATAATTTTGACATTACCGATACATTCAAAACTGTAATCAGCACCGCCTTGTGTTAAGTCAACCAGATAGGGAACTAAATCACCCTCTACTTCCTGGGGATTGACAAAGTGCGTCATGCCAAATTTTTCTGCCAAAGCGCGTTTGCTGGGATTAATATCCACCCCGACAATCATATTCGCCCCTACCATCCGCGCTCCCTGGATGACATTTAAGCCAATACCACCCAAGCCGAAAACCACTACAT
Organism: Nostoc sp. LEGE 12450; assembly: GCF_015206895.1. Lineage (GTDB taxonomy): Bacteria > Cyanobacteriota > Cyanobacteriia > Cyanobacteriales > Nostocaceae > Nostoc. Next base: position 4,972 of record NZ_JADEXU010000217.1, read on the forward strand.
TTGCTCCTGGTTCCACTTTGGCAGTATTGATAACTGCGCCAATACCAGTAGTAACACCACAGCCAATGTAACAAACCTTTTCAAATGGGGCATCTTCCCGAATTTTTGCCAGGGCGATTTCCGGCAGCACCGTATAGTTGGCAAAAGTGGATGTACCCATATAATGATGAATCATCTGTCCATCAATACTGAAGCGACTAGTGCCATCAGGCATGACACCGCGTCCTTGAGTTAAGCGAATGGCTTGACAAAGATTAGTTTTGAAGCTCAGACAATATTCGCACTGGCGGCATTCGGGAGTATATAGGGGAATCACATGATCCCCTGGTTTGAGACTGGTGACACCAGTGCCTACTTCCACTACCACACCAGCACCTTCATGCCCCAAAATAGCCGGAAATAAACCTTCGGGATCGTCACCAGATAGGGTAAAAGCGTCAGTATGGCAAATCCCGCTGGCTTTCACCTCAACTAACACTTCGCCAGCTTGTGGCCCCGATAGTTGAACGGTTTCAATCGTTAACGGCTTACCTGCGCTGTAAGCCACTGCTGCTTTAACTTGCAACCTCAGCCCCTCCTATATATAGTTAATAGTTATTTGACATTCTCCACCGTGGTTCAAGACGGGAATTCTTTTACTTGTAGGACTTACACAAAACTACACGCGGTAAGGCAATACCCTGCGGGTACTCCATTGGAGAATTCGTGTAGTAGCCGTTTCTCTACGAGACGCTCCGCGAATGCGTCTACATGAATTACCCTACCGGAAAATTAAGGTTTAAGCTATTTTTTGTGTAAGTCCTGACTTTGTTAAAATATCATTCTCTCGCTAGATTGGTTAAGGCGGCGACAGCTGTTTTGGCAACGATGTAAACTAGATGTCAGCAGTAACCCTCAAATAATTTGTCCACCTCTCGATTAATACATTATTTTGTCACAGCTTATGAACCCTGCCCTAACTCAAATTGGCGCTCAAATGTCCAACCTGACTGGCGTAAGAGCAATCATGAAGGATATTATCGAGACATTACGAGCGGGTGCAGGGCAGCAGTTTATTAATTTGAGTGCTGGTAATCCGTTGATTTTGCCAGAGGTAGAGCAGTTATGGCGGGATTGTACTGCAAAGCTTTTGGCTAGTCCAGAATATGGTGAGGTCGTTTGTCGTTACGGTTCAAGTCAGGGCTATGCACCATTAGTTGAAGCGATCGCTAATGATTTTAACAAACGCTACGGGTTAAACTTAAGCGATCGCAATATTCTCATCACCCCCGGTAGTCAAACCCTCTACTTCTACGCTGTGAATAGCTTCGGTGGCTATACCTCTAGCGGCGAGTTAAAACAAATCGTTTTGCCCCTCAGCCCTGACTACACAGGTTACGGCGGCCTCTCCTTAGTTCCAAAAGCTTTAACTGCCTACAAACCAACTCTCGATATTGATGAAGCCGCCCACCGATTTAAATATCGCCCCGACTTCAGCCAACTGTCGATTACAGAGAATACGGGTTGTATCCTCTTCTCTCGCCCTTGTAATCCCACTGGTAATGTCCTCACTGAGGATGAGGTGAAAAAGATTGCTGCCCTGGCTGCGCCTTACAATCTCCCAGTGTTAATTGACTCGGCTTATGCGCCTCCCTTCCCAGCATTGAACTTTACCGAAATGACACCAGTGTTTGGCGATAATATCTTACACTGCATGAGTTTATCGAAAGCGGGATTACCAGGAGAAAGGGTTGGTATTGCCATTGGCGATGAAAAGTGGATTGAGGTACTGGAGTGTTTCCAGGCAAATATTGGTCTCCATTCTTCACGTTACGGCCAAGCGATCGCAGCTCTTGCAATCAACTCTGGCGCTTTAGTAGAAATTTCTCACACTGTCATCCGTCCCTTTTACCAAAATAAGTTTACCGTTTTAGAAACCAGCTTAGAACAAGCGATGCCCAAGGATTTACCTTGGTTCCTTCATCGCGGTGAAGGGGCAATTTTTGCTTGGTTGTGGTTACAGGATTTACCCATCAGTGATTGGGAATTTTACCAGCTAGTTAAGCAAGTAGGTGTGATTATTGTCCCAGGAAGTAGCTTCTTCCCTGGTTTAGATGAAGAGTGGGCGCACAAACACCAATGTTTCCGCATCAGCCTCACAGGTACGGATGAAGAGATAGCCACTGCTATGCAACGTTTAGCAAAAGTGGCTGAAGAAGCTTATAAAGGTGCGGCGGTAACTGCCTAGTACCGCAAGGCGGAATTAAAAATTAAAAATGAATACAGTGTAAGCATTTCATTGATTTAGAAGGGGTGGTTTATTTCCGCCGTGTTGTACTAGTAGGAAAAATGGAAATGAAACACGAAGAAGTGAATAAAGAGATCGGAGGCAGAGGTGCAGAGGTGCAGAGGGGCACAGAGGCACAGAGGCAGAGGGGCAAGAGAGTAGGAGGAAATTCAAAAATTCAAAATGTCCAATCTCCAGCCCCTAATCCTCAACCCGTAGTTCCCAATACCCAATCCTCAGTCCCTAATCTCGATAATTGGTTAGAAATTGGTAAGATTGTTTCCCCTCAAGGATTGTCTGGAGAATTAAAGGTTTATCCTGTATCTGACTTTCCCGAAAGATTTGAAGTGCCGGGAAAACGTTGGTTGTTGCGTTTAGATGGCACAGAACCACAACCAATCGAATTATTAACAGGACGTTATATCAGTAACAAAAACTTGTATGTGATCAAATTAGCTGGTGTGAAAACTTGTGATCAGGCGGAGGCGTTGCGTGGTTGTAAGTTAATGGTGCCAGTGAGCGATCGCCCCCAATTAGCCGAAGATGAATATCATGTCCTCGATTTGATTGGCTTGGAAGTCTTCATGCAAGGATCTGGCGAACTCGTTGGTACGGTGGTAGACATCATCGCTGCCGGCAATGATTTGTTAGAAGTAAAGTTCCATGAATCCTTTGCTACTGACAAAAAGCAAAAGACGGTTTTGATCCCATTTGTGGAAGCGATCGCACCAGTCGTAGACTTGAAATCTAATCGGATTGAAATTACGCCACCGCCTGGGTTATTGGAAATAAATAATTAGGTAATTAATTAACTAGTCAACAGATTTTTCAAGCGGATAATATTTCATAATTCGTAATTCGTAAGGAAGCTCGTTCTTCTCTACAAGACGATGCGCTAAAGAGATTCGTAATTTATACGCTCTTACTGTATGCATTCTGTTTTGCTTTTTAATATTGTCATAATTCGTAATTCATAACTCATAATTCATCACCTCTCCATCCTGTGCTAAGAGTGAACGAATCTGGTAGCAAAGGCTGGAAAAATTCATCATGGGTTAGATGGCCATCATCTTGAAAATAAGTAAAATTACATACTGATAAAGCCGTCAACATCCTTTTTGTAATGGAGTGTCGAAATGACATTAGCAACGACTCCACAAACAAAGCCTTTAACAGAAGAAGAATTACGTAAGATAAACGCCTACTGGCGTGCAGCAAACTATCTTTCGGTTGGGCAGATATATCTACTCGACAATCCGCTACTGAGAGAACCGCTAAAGCTGGAACACGTCAAACCCAGGCTGTTGGGGCACTGGGGAACAACACCAGGACTTAACTTGATCTATGCTCACCTGAATCGGGTCATCAAAAAATATGACCTAAACACGATTTATATTGCTGGCCCTGGTCATGGCGGCCCTGGACTGGTAGCCAACACCTACCTAGAAGGCACTTACACCAAGTATTATCACAACATCTCCCAAGATGCTGAAGGAATCCAGAAACTCTTCAAACAATTTTCTTTCCCTGGTGGTATTCCCAGCCATGTTGCACCGGAAACCCCTGGTTCTATCCATGAAGGGGGGGAACTAGGTTATGCCCTTGTCCACGCTTTCGGTGCTGCCTTTGATAACCCTGACTTAATTGTTGCTGCTGTTGTGGGTGACGGCGAAGCTGAAACAGGTGCTTTAGCAACTAGCTGGCATTCCAACAAGTTTCTTAACCCCGTGCATGATGGGGCTGTACTGCCAATCCTCCACTTGAATGGATATAAAATTGCTAATCCAACAGTATTGGCACGGATCAGCCATGAGGAATTAGAAAGCTTATTTGTAGGCTACGGCTACAAGCCCTATTTTGTTGAAGGCGACGATCCCGCAGATGTCCACCAGCAGATGGCGGCGACTCTAGATATAGCGATCGCCGAAATTCAAAGTATCCAAAGAGAAGCCCGCGTACACGGTTTCACTAAACGTCCCCAGTGGCCAATGATTGTCTTGAAAACCCCCAAAGGATGGACAGGGCCCAAGGAAGTCGATGGCAAAAAAACTGAAGGTTTTTGGCGATCGCATCAAGTTCCCTTTGGCAACATAGCCAAACAGCCAGAACATCTGAAACTCCTAGAAGATTGGATGAAGAGTTACAACCCAGAAGAACTCTTCGACGCTAACGGCACACTGATTCCCGAACTAGCAGAATTGGCTCCCAAAGGTCATCGACGCATGGGTGACAATCCCCACGCTAACGGCGGTCTTTTGCTGTGCGACCTGAAAATGCCGGACTTTCAAGACTATGGCGTAGATGTTCTCAAACCAGGGCAAGCGATCGCAGAAGCTACCCAAGTTGCCGGAAAATTCCTGCGGGATATCATGCAACTTAACCAAGAAAGCCGCAATTTCCGTATCGTCGGCCCCGATGAAACGGTATCAAATCGCTTAGGCGCTGTGCTAGAAGTCACAGACAGGGATTGGGCAGCCGAGATCCTCCCGGAAGATGACCACCTTTCCCCCGACGGTCGGGTGATGGAAGTTCTCAGCGAAACTAATTGTCAAGGATGGTTAGAAGGCTACCTCCTCACAGGACGACACGGGTTTTTCTCTTGCTATGAGGCGTTCATCCACATTATTGACTCGATGTTCAACCAACACGCTAAATGGCTGAAAACGACTAGACATATTCCCTGGCGCAAACCAATTGCTTCCCTCAATTATCTACTCACCTCCCACGTTTGGCGGCAAGACCATAACGGCTTTTCCCACCAAGACCCCGGTTTTATTGACCATGTAGTTAACAAAAAAGCAGAAATCGTTCGTGTGTATTTGCCCCCCGATGCCAACACTCTGCTATCGGTAACTGACCATTGTTTAAGAAGCCGCAACTATGTCAACGTCATCGTTGCCGGAAAGCAACCAGCATTGCAATACCTAAATATGGATGCTGCTATCAAGCACTGCACCAAAGGCATCGGTATTTGGGAATGGGCAAGTAACGACAAAGACGGCGATCCAGATGTAGTAATGGCTTGTGCTGGGGATATTCCCACCTTAGAAACTTTAGCGGCTGTGGATATTCTGCGCCAGCACTTCCCTGAGTTAAAGGTGCGGGTAGTGAACGTAGTCGATTTGATGACATTACAGCCAAAAAGCGAACATCCCCACGGTTTGAGGGAAAAAGACTTTGAAACAATTTTTACCACAAACAAACCGATTATCTTTGCATTTCATGGCTATCCTTGGCTGATTCATCGCCTAACCTATCGTCAGCCCAACCATGATAACTTGCATGTGCGTGGCTATAAGGAAGAAGGCACCACCACCACTCCCTTTGATATGGTTGTGCTTAACGATCTAGATCGCTTCCATCTAGTAATGGACGTAATTGATCGCGTAACAAAACTAGGATATAGGGCAGCTTATGTCAAACAGCAGTTGCAAGATAAACTGATCGAACACAAACATTACATTGAGAAATACGGCGACGATATGCCGGAAATTCGTGATTGGAAGTGGCCCTATTAAAAGGGAATGAGGATACAGAGGCAGAGGGGAAACTCTTCTGCCTGCTTCTCCGTTTGTTTTTTAGGACTATACTGAAAGAAATCGGTACTGAATTACAATTTTTTTAAAATCCGATTTAATCTAGCGTTCTAAGTTGTGAAGTTTACAACTTCTAGATATAAAACCACCTTTTGACATATTGGGGCTAGTTACTGGCTATCTCTCAAGTTCATCAGTTGCTTTTGAAGGAACAGTTGTACTTGTAGGTTCTCCATGTCAGTTTCTAACCAAGCTCATCTACCAATAGAAAATCAGATCCTTGCTGCTCTTTCAGAGGCTGAATATCAACGCCTAGTTCCCTATCTAGAGCAAGTCGAGCTTTCAGTTAAGCAAATCCTCTACAAAGCCAATGAACCAATAACACACGTCTATTTTCCCCATCAGTCAATAGTTTCTTTAATCTGTACCCAGAAAGATGGCTCGACTGTCGAAGCTGACATAGTGAGCAATGCTGGCATGGTAGGTGTTCCTGTAATTTGGGGCAGTAACACTACAAATACAACTGCGTTTGTGCAGATTAGAGGCAGCTCTATGATGATGAAGACAGAGTTGCTCCAAGCCGAGTTTAACCGAGGTGGAAAGCTTCAAAGTTTGCTGTTGGGTTACACTCATGGGCTGTTCGCTCAGGTTACACAAACATTCGCCTGCAACAGCCTCCATACTATAGAGCGACGACTGGCTCGTTGCTTGCTCTTCATCGCTGACCGTGTACAATCAGATACATTCGTGCTAACTCAGGAATATATTGCTAAGATGCTGGGCTGTCGTCGCACTGGTGTTACGGAGGTAGCAGGTAGACTCAGCCGAGCCGGAATCATTAGCTACAAGCGAGGAGCGATCGCCATCCTGAATCGGTCAGGTTTGGAAGATGCATCTTGCGAATGTTATTTCATGATTGAGGAATATGCTCAATTGCTTGGCGTACCG
>NZ_JADEXU010000218.1 GCF_015206895.1 Nostoc sp. LEGE 12450
GATTAATTGAACGCAATTCTTGGATAAAAGCATTAAATCTTGTATTGCTGATCCCGAAGCCAGCTTCAGCACAAGCAGATAAACCTCCTTCGATGGGAATAGGAGATCCGGCCTTGGGACTATATACAATGAATTTGTCGACGGTACTAGTGCCGACTGCAAAGCCTATAACCTGGCGAACTGTTCGCAAAGCAGCATTGTCTAAGGAACCACCAATACTGCCAATACTGATATTAACCGCACGACTTTCAGCAAAAGCCGGCCCACTAATCGACAATACTGCCCCAACAATCATCAAACAGGTGAACTTCAACATTATCCTCTCCTCCAAAAAATTGAAAAACTAATAATTAGATTTTGACATTGATGAAGTACATCACAGACGCTAGCTATGTAAGCTTTTCAGGCACGCTTGTGTGTGTAAACGGCAAAATCTGTGAATTTGTCCCATAACTCTAAAAATCTCTACATCTTTTCGTAAAATGTGCTTAAAAACCTTAATTTTTCGTAGTCAGTTCTCGATAAGCTTAAGCTTTATGACACAAATATTGTTAGTGGGATAGGTTCTAATACGACAGAGAGTGTCCGCCTGTTTAGATGGTGTTCTCTGCTCTTGTGATTTGAATTTAAAGATAAATAGGGGAGAAATAGGGGAGATAATTGCAATTGCAGAAAAAATTTTCAGCACCGATTAATTTGGGTATCACCCTGGAACTGACCCGATTGCGAGGTTACGTTCATCCCAGCTCCCAGAAGTGTCTTGTATGTGCAGCCTGAACGAGAGCTAGAAAAACTCTTTGATGATTGGGATCGAGAATTGAAAGCTCAGGATGCCATTGCACAGCAATTGCCCAAGGATGGTGTTCATGCTTCACAGCTTCAATGACTCCATCATCCCAAGCATGAGCAACAACCCGCCAACCAGGGGGTACTTTATCTACCGCTTGATGATGCCAAGAAACTACAGATATGCGAGAATTCTGTAAACAGTCAGCTAAAAGGCTTTCTACATCTATCCTGACGAGATGTTCTGTAGGTAAACGTCGTCCAGATCCAGGCTCTAGACGATGTAATGCAGATGTACCGTAAACATCTGGAATGTGAGGAATTAGAGTACCCCCATAGGCCACGATGAGAATTTGTAAACCCCGGCAAATACCCAATATCGGCAGATGACGTTCTAGAACAAACTTGCCAAGCTGCAATTCAAGTGATTTTTAAAAATTTAAAAAATAGTTAGGGAATTAAAAAATTATCAATTGAAAAATCAATTGCGGTTTGAGCCACAACCTAAACAACGCATACAAACAGAGAAAGCCGCTAGAAGTGAAACAATCTCAATAAATACAATGACAATGGAGCTAGAGCTAACCCCCAAATTAGAGAAATTGTCCCGCTAAACATCGCCGTAATGCGATTAATTTCATCTTGAGTCTTCCAAGCCAAGAAAAAAATTCCAAAACCTATTAATAATAAAAGCAAACTACTCATAAATCTATGCCCAGTTGATGGACTGATAGTCTATTAGGGGGATAATTACTAATCTTGCCAATCATACAGCAGTAATTGTATAGCAGGTGCTGCCGATCACTCTTATACAGATGTTTGTATTTAATTCATTCCACATTGCTTCCCCGCACGAAGGACATTTTTTTTGAACACAATCGAGTACTTCAAACGATGTTGCCTCTGGTTTTAGACTTTTCCTTGCCAAGTTTTTGCACCATTATTTCCCTACAAGGTCAAGATTACAGGATTTTTACTCTTCTCTAGTAAGTTTTGCCACGCTAGGATACGACTATTATGCAGCCATCGGCTAAACCGTCTCTGACGACTCTGGGCAAACAATGCTCGACTTTGGACATAAATACCCCACTTAGTCAAATTTATACATTCCCTGAGCAAATTAATGCAATTACCATCCAAACCAGTGTTTTTAAGTGCCTTATATCTGCCCATGTTTTCGATTGACTCAGCAGTGCTAGCAAGTCATCATATAAACGCTCGGTCGCTTCCATCTGTTTTTCTATCTGTGTTTAGCCACCAGCTAGAGTACGGCGAAATTACTCATTATGGAAGTCTGCGCCTCCTTTTTTCTCTGCTTCAGATTTTTGAACTCAGACTTTTGCCAGTCAACCAGGGAATCAAGGAAGAAAAGTAGAGCTAATAATAAGAATTGCAAAAAGTTATGTTTGCTACTCGTCCATTGAAATCTATTAACGCTACACCCTAATAATTAATGTCAGCAAAACTATTTGCTTAACAAAATTTGCTAGTTACGTTGAAATTACATCTATCTTTAGTTACTTTTATGATTGCAACCTTTAGTTTAAAAATTAAACAGACAAATTCCCTGTTCTTTGATTGCTTGGGTTTAAATAAAACTGCCAATTTGCTAATTTAATAATCGAAATTTATGTTTAATTGTTGTGAAGATTGCCCAATGAGCCGCCTTACCAAACTAAGCACCGAAATTTTGTACTGTCATCACCACGAAGTAATGATTAAAGCTGATAGTCCAACATGTGCTTATTATGAGTATAAAATTCAACCCATGTTGCAAGCTAGAGATAAAAATTGATTTTGAGAGCAAATGAATTCACATTTGCATTCATCAATTGAATACATATATAACTGTTAAATCTAGGTAAAGGTAAAGCGATGAGCCAGTCGAATTTGAGGGAACCCTACCTTGGATTGTTTGTTTGGCATCAGGTTTGTCGTTAGACCTTACCTTCTTTGGCTGATATCAAGTCCGGTCAATCGCTTATGATTACCGCATCTGTGCAAAAATCGGAAAAGCCTCTTTCCCCCTGCCCCCTGTGGTCTAAAGGATAAGTCTTTAGCTGGACACGATATCGATATGATTCCAAATAGCTATGCGTCATACTAGCTTACGCTTATTGCTGCTGTGACTAGATTTTGAAATTACATCCGGATTAGACAAGAGCAGAGTAGTTTATGTATAAAAAAGAGATTGCTTTGCATGATTAACCAAATCGTCACTTTAGAATCTTGTTGGCATAGTTCTGGCCCGTGGGGAAAAGCCATGCCATCATTAGCAGTTCAAATCCTGGAAAAAGTCTTGTTATCAAGCTCTGATATATCAGGCTACTGTTGTGGTGTGCAATGGGAGAGAGAGGAATGGATTTATGCCATTGTCTGCTGTCGTCAAATACTCTACTTGCCTCAAAAAGAAATTTTAGGGACAAAGTTGGTGGAAAAAGCCACAGTTGCGACACCAGTTTTTGAATTAGGGGGTGTGGTGGAAGTTGATTTTGGTGAAAAACCAACACGTCGTATTATTCAAGGGGTTTTTTGCCTAAAAAACAATTGGCTTTATGCAGTAGAGTGGCGTTCCCCAACCTTGTCAGAAATAGAATTGGCTCAAAGTAGAATTATTTGGCTTGCAGATGTGGATTTAGTAAAAGTGAAGGTATGACTGTAAACTAATTAAACGTAACCCAACTGAAAGCTGGTAATTTCCTTTTAACGAAAATTCTGCTGATTTTTCTCTGGCAGATTTCTAGGTGGGATTTCCCCTCCTTGATAAAACTGTTGCTCCAACTTGCCCAAACCAAGCCAAATTAAAACCCCAACTATCATAACTAGGCTTGAAACAACAACAGTGATAATAGAAATCTGATTCGGAATCAACATCAAGAAGGGAAGCACCCCCCAAATTAAGGCTGTCGTCACTGCTACTCCTGCTCTCAAACGCTGAATCTGATTTAAAGCAGGTCTACAACTGGCGCATTTTTGTGTGTGTGAATGATACCTATCGAGTAAGACTTCTTTTGATAGCGGTGGTGGTAGACACTCTACTTTAAATGGTTCAGCCTTGTATTGCTTTACCCAAGAACGTAACTGAAATACGAAAAGGTCTGCCTTGGTTGGTAAATAAAAAGCTTTAGTAAAGTTGGCGCTACCCCCAAGTTTCTCGAGATAGCGTTCTTGATAATGTAAAAAAATTTGATCGTCTTCAAGGACGCGATTTTGACCAATATGAGAATACCAGCGCGGAGTCAGCTTCAGAAATAGTCCTGGTAAATTAGATGAGAACTTGAAGGGGAAGCGAGCAAATAAGCGACATTCTCCCTTACGAATAGGAGTTGCGTAGACTACTGTTAGTGTCCTGCCATACTGCTTGGAGGTGAGATCGTGCCACATCAATCCCGGAGCAATAAATGTAGTATCCTGCCGCCCTAAAGTTCCTTTGCGCGGACCTTCTGCCCAAGTCCCTTTAAACCCCCACTTTCCCGATTCTATAATCTCTAAATCTATTGGAGACACGTTAGCCCGATTCCCAACGGTACGGTGATGAGTGTAAGGAATATGGCTGGTGTCAAGAACGTTTTCCATTAATGTCAGGGCATCGTAGGGTACATCTCTAAAAGTGTTAAGGCAAATCCAAGCATTTGGGTCAAGTTCTAGTGGTTCAACAACAGGAACTTTAGTTTGAACTGCATTCTCTGCTCGACCAGGATAGACGAACAACATTCCTTGACGAACTGTGGTGGGTAGTGTTGTCACACAAGCCCTTTGAGAAACTTCTGCTTTTGTTTGTTGTGTTTGTTGTGGTATCATCTCACACTTACCAGTTCCCGAAAAAGCCCAGCCATGATAAGGGCATTCTAGCCATCCCTGATGATTAATTCTGCCTTCGGAAAGGGGCGCTAAACGGTGTGGGCATTGATCTATAAATGCCCGCCATGTCTGTTCATTTTTGTCCCACCACAGAACAATATCTTGCTCTAGCAAGGTGAAGGGAGTTGGCTGAGATTTATTTAAGTCTTCAATGTAACAAATAGGATACCAAACTTCTTGGCAATCGAATCTATCTGGATCTAGTCCCCCAGCAGAAGACTCTTGTACTACTCTAGTTTGGGATGTTATTTGTTGTTGAGAAACCTCTTGAGGTAAAATACTTTTGGACATGGTAAAAATTGAAAAATATATTATTTTATATCCAGAAAAAATGTAGCTACTTTTTAATCCTATTGGTGTCAATCAATTGAGAAATCAGTCTTTGGTCTCAAGTGATCTCAGCTAAAGCAGAAAATTTTGACAAAGGAATCGTAAAACTTTTAACATTAAAAACTTTGGGTATGCCTGAATGAAATGTAACCGTCCAAGGGGGTAGGTTCTCTTACAACCAAAGAGAACACTTCGCGTTGGGGAAAACTATTCAGTTAGTTTAGTAGCTTATTAGTCGTGAAGAAAGAGAATAATTAAGGTTACAGCAGCGCTAATATAGAAATTCCCCTGACATTGCACACATTGTATGCCCAAGACTTGGAACATCAAGATAGATAACTATATTCAAGCCAACTCCAATTGCATCATCGCCACCGCCCATGTAGACTCGTTCCCCACAGACCTGCCGCTAGAACCGAACATCCGCGAACCCAACCGTAAAAGCGCGACCTACAGACAAATCTTTGATTCACTGACCACTGAACCTGGAAAATTCTTCTCTCGCCACAGCGGAATCGTTCTGTCAGCCAATAAAACTAAACCTGTCAAAAACAAAACTGAACTAGAGCTAGAAGTCTTAGAAGCCAACGAGGGGGGTAGCGATGGGATTATCAACGGTGGCCACACGATTTTAGCTTTTGAGCAAGCGAAAAATTACAACTACAATTTAACCGAAGCTAGGGTAAAAGTTACGATTCACATCGGGCTGACTGAAGAATCAGCCAAAGATATAGCCCTAGCTTCAAATACGACAACGCCAGTAGATTCTCGCTCCAAAGTAAACGCTAGGGGTGATTACAAATTCATCAAGCAGTATTTAGCCCAGTTAGAACAGAAAGAAGATAGAAAATTCCGCATTGCCTATTACCAAAACCAAAGCGGCGCTCCCAGAAATGCCCAGTGCAATGTCACCCATTTGCTCAAGCTCCTTTACTGCCTCGACAGAAATAAATACAACCCCGACAGCAATAAACGAACCAAACACCCAGCAGGGATGAGTCTTCCAAGTAACATCACAGACGCAGAAAGAGAAAGATTAACCGCTTTACTCCCTCTGCTAACTCATGCTTTGTGGATAGAGCAAAGACTCTACGAAATAATCCAAGAATATATCAGCAACCCCAGAAGAAAGGGTGCCAACGATTTAGCATCAATTGATATACGTAAAACGACGTTGTTGCCTGACAGCAAGTATTCATTCGGGTTTGGTGCGCCAACCGACTTAGCACTACCGATAATCGCATCATATCGGGTATTTCTAGACAAAGACTATAAATGGATTCTGCCGTTTAACGAATTCGCTGAAGATTTCCTGCAACATCTGTGGAATAACTATTTCCGTAAATACTTGGTGTCGGAAAAAACAGCAGGGAATACAGTCGGTACAAAAATCAGCCGCAATCAAGAGATTTGGGAAAGTTTGTACATTTCAGCGCAAAGTTATCTAAATCAGCACTTGATGCAAATGGTTAACTCCAGTAAGTCAGAAGAACCGAAGGTGACACAAGGTACAAAAAGGCGTGTGCAAGCAGATAAGAAATGATGAAACCCTTAATAGGCAATAGTTAAAGCTAAAATTTCTTTAAATCTTTCACTGTCGGACCGTGTAAAACTTCCCCCTTGCAACTGAAACGTGAACCATGACAGGGACAGTCTCAACTTTTCTCGGCACTGTTCCAGAAGCTTGGCTTGCGCTGCTCGTAGTTCTGCTGTGCGTTTTTCTATCTCAGCCTCCAAGATATGATTAAATTGGCACTGCTGCTGATAACATTTGTTTTATATCTGGCTATAGATTTGAAAAAGCATATCTGATCAAGCCCTGTATATTTGTTTACACTTAATCACCCATAATCTAAAAACTTAAATTTTGCTGAGAAACCTGTAAGAACTTTCTAAGGAAAATATTAGTTTTTTAGATATCAATCCTTATATATTTATCATTTTTAGATTAATTATTTAAGTAACAATCAATTTAAAGTTCAAGGCAAGAGCTATGTAGTGTTTCCTAAGTAATTGAGGAACACTCAAATATCTATTTATTACCAAAGTTATTGGCTTTGAAAATGTACCTCACCAGAGAACTGCTATATTGATGATTAATGTATTGAAGAATTGAAATCATGAGATTAAGATATTTATTGATAATTGGCTTATCTTCTATTGTCATGGTTGGCTGCGCCCGCGAAGTATCAAATAACCAGGCTAATGAAAGTCCTATAGCGGTGAATGCATCTATTCCCGTGCCTTCAATTCAGAAGAAACCTTTAGCCAATTCAGGGCAAGCTCCAAAAACAAATACTATTAATTCAGGCACATTTGTTTCTGGAGAACAAACAACTAATGGTAAAGTTAGTATTACCATTAAAGACGGCAAATCCTTTCTAGAAATTGATGACTCATTTAAAACTTCTGAATCAGGCCCAGATTTGGTAGTAATTTTGCATCGTTCAGATAATGTGATTAATTCGACTAAGCCACCATCGTATTCTTTAAAAAAGGGAGACTACATTATTCTTGCTCCCTTACAAAAATATAGTGGGGCTCAAACATACTCTATCCCTCAAAACATCAATTTAGCAGATTATAAATCTGTCGGTATTTGGTGCCGCAAGTTTAATGCTACTTTTGGCACTGCTAGTTTGAGTCAGTAAATATTAACCAACAACTTAAAAATCAATCACCAAGAGGAAGTTTATGAAATTAGAAGGATACGAATTGAGCTAACGTTTGTAAACCAAAAACCCGGCTATTGCATCTAAAAGTGCTTCTGGCTCATCTGCGCGGATCAAATGACTGCTATTCTCAAAAATTCTCAAATCGGCATTAGGAATTGCCTGAGCAATTTCTTCAGAAAACTCTGGAGCGCAAATCCAGTCATACCGGCCTGCAATAACTAGAGTGGGTGCAGTAATTTTATGTAACTGGTCAAGAATATTGTAGGTGCGGAGGAAACCGCCAAAAGCAACATTAATCGCATCAACTGAGAGAATATTCCGGCTCCATGCAATGCCTGACTTAATGGGATCATATTTTAGCGAATACATTGGTCCCAACACTTGAAAATACTGTCTTAACTGTTCCTCATTTTCAAAGTTCCCATCCCAAAGTCGCTGAACGCTTACTTTTTGTTCCTTAGTTCCTTTTGATGCTAAGATTTCCTTGGCTCTTTCTAAAAAGCCACTATGGGCTGCCGTAGCAATCACAATCAGGTGAGAGACATTCTGAGGATAGCGAACTGCATAAGTTAGAGCCACCATACCACCGTAAGAACTACCAATCACAACAATTTTCTCCAGACCAAGGTGTTGGCGCAATGCTTCCATATCTTCAACATTATTGTCTAGAGTATAGGTTTCTTTAGACCCACGGGCAGACCTTCCTTGACCGCGATGGTCAAAATAAACTAGTTGTAGTTTTCGGCTTAAAGTCGAGAAAGTTGGTTTGAAGGAAGTATGATCCGCACCAGGTCCCCCGTGAATTAGAAAGGCAACAGGTTTAGAGCAGATGCTCGCGCCATCCACCACTAGTGCAGAACCTTCCACATCAAAGAAAATCTCTGTATCTCGTATTTTCGCTCGCATTTTCGGGATATATAAAATCAAATGACTTCAAATATATATCAGACTTTTACCCTTATGTTGGGAACTACCGTGTCAGGCTTCGTAGTAAGTGCGAGGATATCTGTGTGGCTAAGACTTCAGGTTCTAGGTTTTGGTTCTGTACAACAAGTAGATCGTAAAGAGTCCAATTAATCGTGCCAATAATGCTGTTAATAGCAATTTGAACATTGAGCGCAGGTGGATTAAGAAATATCCGTTGAGCAATACCATCTTCAATAATGGTCAATAAAATATTGCGATAGTTTTGTCGCGCTGACTGAAGTTGTTCGGTTGCTTTCATGTCACCATAACCGACTTGCATGAAGAATAGCTTGATTAGTCCTTGATGCTGATGAAAATAGCGCAATGTGAGTAAAACAACCATCTGCATTGCCTCTTTTGGATCAGAACAGGGTTTATGAGCTTGAGAAATTTGAAGATGTAACTTGTTTAAATGCCTGACTATGATGGCAGTGAGCAATTCTTGCTTGCTTTTGAAATGGCGATAAAACAATCCAACTGATACACCTGCATTATCAGCAATAAGTTGAGGTTGAGCTTGCTCGTAGCTCTGGCAGAGCAATGTCTCGCCTGCATCCAACAAAGCCGTGTATCGCCCAAAAACATCATATCGAGGTTGTGTAGGTTTAGTTGTTTTTCCCATAAAGCAACGGTTGTGGTAATCTGAAGCGAGTGAATATTATTCATTCACTCTCAATCATCGCATTTATGGATATATCTTATGCCTGAACAAATATTTATCAACACAATTGAGCAGCCGTGGGTTGATTTGCCTCAATTTCCAGGAACTCAGTTTTTACCATTAGCGGAGCCTGTTCCAGATGGGTCAATCCATCGTTTGAAAATGAGTGCTGGTACTATAATTCCAGTTCACATCCATTTTTGTGATGAGTATGTTTATATACTTTCTGGGGTAGTCGAAACTGGGGGAACAACATTATCTACGGGAACATTTTGGTTTACCCCTGGCAACATTCGCCAGGGGCCGCACAAAGCCATAACAGACGTTGAACTTCTGACAATTCGCCTGGGAGCAATGGGAGCTTTTGAACTCGACTCCGGTTTGTAAGGGTGCAAGTTGCTATCAAATATTTTCAATTGGGCTGTTCAGACTCAAATCAATCACCTCAAGGACATCTGGCAACCAGCGAACGTGTTCAATCATTTTGTCATGAGTCCGAGCTTTGTCTCTGATAAGCCTGACATAACTTTAATCCTCTTTTATTGTTACCCAATTACTCAAAACAGCTATGTAGCAACATCAAAAGAAATAGATTTAGCCCATTAATTATTTATCTCCCACCCAGTCCGGGTAAAAAATTACTCCAAACACTTTGCTCCTTTGACGCTGAGTCTTCTAAGCATAAAACATTCTGTGGCTTTTGCTGATTACTCTGAATCTCCTGCATATTAAAAGAATGAATCACCTGGGCTAACTCTGGATTATCTCCTAACAATTCAGCCTCAAAGCTTAACTCCTGCTGCAACAGTTGAGCATTTCGACACAAGAACATCTGCTGATTATGTCGCTGTCTGACAAGAGATTCAGTCAGGTGTAATTATTCTGCATAACTTAGAGCTTTACAAGCGTGCCATTGGGCTATTCGCCTGCCTTCTATTTGCGTATTAGCCCTTTTTGCCCCCTCGCAAGGTAGTATGGTAAACCAGCAGCTAGAAAACCAATGAGACGCGGCAGAAAACTATAATGAACTGATGGTAGTAGTAGATGAATAAGACCACCGACAGTAATTGCCATAGTTGTTCCCCACAATAATCCTCTCTGCCATCAAGTCTTGCCTAGCAGACTTACAGACTCAGCACTGCTATAACTGAGACCGCCGATAATAGCTCCATTCATTACAATTTGTAAACTATGAGAAGATAGGGCAGCATAAGTTAATCCACCAACAGCCCCTGCAAAAATTGTAACGAGATAATGCTTGCGGAGCTTAACCAAAAGTGAATCAGATTGACTCATAACAATTACCTTTTAGAGAAAATATCACAAAATTTTACTGGAAGAATTGAAGTTCTAGACCACTAAAAAATTGATAATTCCGTTTCGTAGGCGAAAGTTGGACTGATTTTGATTAATATTTTAGCTTATTCTATATGGGACTTCTTCATGTGGGTAAGGCTTAACTCGATGACACGAATTTGCCTCAACGTAATTTAACTGGTAACAGTAGAATAGTTAACGCACTAAAGTGTGAGCATTGAA
The DNA here is from genome assembly GCF_015206895.1 of Nostoc sp. LEGE 12450. Taxonomy (GTDB): domain Bacteria; phylum Cyanobacteriota; class Cyanobacteriia; order Cyanobacteriales; family Nostocaceae; genus Nostoc. The sequence continues at coordinate 10,819 of NZ_JADEXU010000218.1, forward strand.
ATAAATGAAAGATCAAAATGAACTCCTAAAACAGCAGTTGATAGAAGCGATTTCTTGCCAGAATCTGCAAGAAATTCAAAAAATCTTAACCCTAGCACAATTAGAGGATGAAACAATAATCCTCAAAGAAGCTCTTGTGCAAGTAGAGTATGCAAATTTTGTCTGGTTCTTGCAAGAATATGTAGGTAAGGAAAGTTATCAACAAGCCGTAAAGGATGTATCGACAAGCATGACTCAAAAACTAGTTCAAGGAGGTTTCAAGCCAGGGGTTGATTTCAACTTACACCCAGATGGTAGGATGTTGGCATCAAAGGAGGCAAATGAATATTTAGAAAATTATCAAGTTAATTCTGACCCAACATTGGAAATCAACTTAACCGGAACATGATTTTAGCAAGCTTCCCAAACCCTTGAGTAAAAGCATATTCAATTTCTGCGAAATCACAAATCTCTGTTAGTTTTGATTTCAGAGAGAGGAAGTTCTCTAACCTTAATACAGATATTTACATATACATACTTAGTTTCCACATGAAATAGTCAGCAAATTATATAGACAATAAACTGGAGATAATACACTGCATATCAAATCTTGCCACTGTTGTAAATGACTATACTTGCTTTTTTATATTGGCGAGTTTTATACTGTGCGATAATGCTGGACGCGATCGCTCATGGGAGACACGGCAACACCGTTGTCGTCTTTTGCAAGTGGTATTAGATTTAAGATGGGGAAATATACTTCTTGGAAAATCAGAAAATTTGGCATCGAACTAACAAATTAAATTCGCAATCTCAAATCCCGGCGATATTTCTAGATAAAGATGGCACTTTAATTGAAAATGTACCAAACAATGTTGATCCGCAATTAATCGAAATGAAAATCGGTGCT
>NZ_JADEXU010000401.1 GCF_015206895.1 Nostoc sp. LEGE 12450
ATTTACCGCCGATGACCCCACTTTGCTCAAGATGACGGAGATCTCTATACATTGTGCTGCTCACGTCAAAGCAATTCTTGGGTTTACTATTCCCCTGGACTGTAAACCTATTTGGTTGCTAGGCACTCTTATAGAACAGCTGGGGCTAAAGCTGACTTTCCGCAAGCAAGGTAAACGGGGTCAACAGGTGAAACTTTTCTCTTTATCTAAAGAGGAATTAGAATTTGCTCTCCAGGTGATTGCTCATCGTGAAACGAAGCGCAATCAAAAAGAAAATCGAACCTATTATGCCCCCAAAACCCCTGCTGCATATAGTGTAAACCCCAATCAGCAGGCCGTATCCGCCCCCCTCCTTGATGCTATAGGGAACTCCCATTGGCAAGGGGAGGATACTACCGTTTATGTTCCGCCCCAAACTGACCGGATTACTCTACTTCATTGTGTGGAAATACTTCGCTCTGGTATTTCTCGTGGAGTTGAGGCAATTAAAGGCATTCTCAAGCGATGGGTTGAGGATTTGCGCTGGGAGACGGTACTGGAACTTGAAGCGATCGCAGCGAGTGAACTGCGACTTGTGGAAGCTCAAGTTCCTGAATTTTATGAATGGCTCTCTGAAGAAGTGTTGCCTATGGAGGGGGCTGGCTAGGGAAAAATCCCTTTGGCATTTGAAAGCTGTTTTTTGTTTCGTTTCCGGTAGCAATTGATGCCACTGGTTCCAATTTGTGCTGTATTTCACAAGTTATGCAAAATGTCAAAGATCCATCAAGTTTAAAGCGCTACTGTCATTAGGTCTAGCTTTGAGATAGCGATCGGTGATGGCTAAATTGGCATGACCCAAAGTTTCTTTCACCAACACTGGATTAGTCCCGCGCTCAATAGCGTGAGAACCGTGGGCATGACGTAACCAGTGAGCCGAAACCAGTTCGCTTAATCCGGCCTCAAGGGAGATCGCTTTAACAATCGGGTGCAAGTTTTGACGATCAAGGTGTCCCCCCTTTTGACTTGGAAACACTGCTTGATTGGAGTGAGCCGAAGCTTTGAACTCCATTAATTCCGTCCAGAGTTTCTGCTTGATGAGAATTGTCCGATTTTTACTGCCTTTGGCTTTTCGCACGTACACTTGACCACTCTCACCACGGGGTGTCAAATCTCCCCAAGTCAGATCACAGATTTCACTTGCCCGTAACCCTGCCTGATACAGGAGTTTGATAATTAACAAATTACGTAGGGCTGTGTACTGTCGCT
>NZ_JADEXU010000219.1 GCF_015206895.1 Nostoc sp. LEGE 12450
ATTTAGTTTGGTAGGAACTCTGCCAACAAGTGTGGCTGCAAATGCTTCCACTGCGATTACGGTGGCACTCAACACCACTACACCTGGAACCTATGGTGGCACTCTGATTTTAAGCAACAACGATACTGATGAAAGCTCTTTTGACTTTGCTATTAGTGGCATAGTTAAACCCGCTCCGGCTCCCGAAATTCAAGTCCTCAATGGCACAGTTGACATTGCAGATGGCAGTACTACCGCGATTAGCTTTGGCGATGTCATTACTGGTAATACTCTGACCAAAACCTTTACTATCAAGAACACAGGTACATCTGCACTCAATCTCAGTAATCTCAAGCTTCCCGATGGATTTAGTTTGGTGGGAACTCTGCCAACAAGTGTGGCTGCAAATGCTTCCACTGCGATTACGGTGGCACTCAACACCACTACACCTGGAACCTATGGTGGCACTCTGATTTTAAGCAACAACGATACTGATGAAAGCTCTTTTGACTTTGCTATTAGTGGCATAGTTAAACCCAAAATTCAAGTTATCAATGGCACTGCTGGCAATGACATCTTTGTTACCCGGCTAAACAATGGTAATGACATCATCACAGACTTTGGCGGTATAGGTACTAACTCAAACCCTTCATCTGCGGTGATTGCCAAAGTAGATACCTTGCAATTTGTTGGAGCTGGCTTGACTGCGAAAAATCTGCAATTAACTCAAAATAGCAATGACTTAGAAGTTACTTTTGAAGGCGTGACTAATACCAAAGTTACTCTGCAAAACTTTAAGTTAGAAAACCTGGAGAACGTAAGTGCATTGGCAACAAGACCCGCCATCGGTAATATTCTGTTTGACGGACAAGCCAGTATTACAGACAGTTTTGATGTAATTAATGCCAACTCTACTCAAACGAGTATTTTCAACAGAAACACCGTCACCTTTCTCAATGAATTGAACAATAACATCGTCGGTTTTGACAACTCCAACGATGTAATTAATGGTCAAGGGGGCAATGATACCATCAATGGCAACAGTGGTGATGATTTACTGCGGGGTGGTGCTGGTGATGATCTTCTCATTGGTGGAAAAGGTAATGATATTCTCATCGGTGGTAGTGGTGTTGATGCTTTCGTCTACAATACCAATGCTGCCTTTACTAGCGCTACTGTGGGTATTGATACCATCGCTGACTTCAATCACTCTAATGGTGACAAGATTGTTCTAGATAAAACTACTTTTAGTGTCATTACTTCTATTGTAGGAAAGGGTTTTAGTAACGCCAGTGATTTCCAAATTACTAGCTTAGGGGCAGTTAGTAATGCTGTGATTGTCTACAATTCTATGACTGGACAGTTACTATACAATCAAAATGGTAGCGCTGCTGGTTTCGGCACTGGTGGTCAATTTGCACAACTTACTGGTGCGCCCACTCTTACTGCCTCCGACTTCATCATTCAAGCATAGTTGGATTGGGTAAACTAAGTGGAAGTGTAATCCAAACATTAATCGCCTTTCAATTAAATAGATCACACACATAGGGGCGCAATATATTTGTGCCCTTACAATTTTGCGATTTAAATACCAAATACCATCAGTAACAACGCGAAAAAAATACGGTGTAGAGTAGAGCAAAATGAAGTGTACAGAATTCTTTGGTTTAAGATTACCTTTTCATTACTCTGACCTTCATAACTGTATTTCCAGCAGAAAAGTTAGAGCTTAAAACTCAGAAAAAATATGCAAAACGACGCTGGTAAAAGTATTTCTGTTGGGATGACAACGGCAGCAGTCCTAGTTCAACCTGCGCTTACCGAAAATACTCATGCAGATGTGTGCGTTGTCGGTGCTGGGATAGCATGGATGTCAAGTGCTTTAACCGACACAAGTAAAATAATCAGTGGTCGTGCTGGATGATGGTCTTATTGATGGCAGTCAAACAGCAAGAGCAACGGCCCACTTATCGAGGTTACTGAATTATTGCTACCACTAACTGGAGCAAATGCAAGGCAAAGAGTGTGTAAAACTTGTTGCCCAAAATTATACAACAGAAATTGATACTACAGAAGAAAGGCGATCGCTACCCAAGAAAACATTAACTGCGACTTGGAACTACTTGACAGCTATATTTTTCCTCCAGACCTAAAATCAATAAGCTAATCGTCATTCATTTTTCCAGGCTGATTCGCTACTAGTAAAGGCTTCAGTCCTGGTTTTACGCAACTTAAATGCTCATTAGCTTAGATAAGATGTAGCAGGAGTTAGAAGCATTACAGCTGGGTAGACTAACTAACGTAGAAATCCTGAAGAAAGCACCGTTGACCGATTTTGATCCAGGTGTGTGTCTACACTTTCCCAGACAAGGACAATTTGAGCCACTGAGTTAGTCAGATTAACGCAGACTTAAAACACTTTATAAATCCCTAAAAGGGATGTTTGCTCATGGAGAGAATTTGATGCTAATCAACCAAATATTAGCATAATTCTTTATATCTACACTAAAACTTTATGAAAGCTATATCAAACAACAGCTTACATATTTTTGCAACCAAAAGCCTATATACTAGACTAGACTTTGATAAATTTGAGAGTTTTGTTAATTGCAACACCAAAAACTATTAATTTTTAGATGAAATACTAGCGTATCTTATAGTCTATAGTTTTTAAGGTTTAGTTAAAACTATATCCAGTATCATCAAAAAAACTGCAAACTTCATGTGGTGCAAAATCAATCGGGGAGTGGAAACATGAATTTACGTAGAGATGCATTGCAAATCCTCAAGGAAACTAGCCGAACTTTTTATATCCCAATTAGTCTTTTACCGCCAGGATTACAAGAAGCAGTAGCATCAGCATATTTGTGTATGCGTGCCATTGATGAAATTGAAGATCATCCCGAAATAGATAATGCGACTAAAGCAAAGCTGTTAAGAAGCATTAGCCTGACATTACAGGCAGGGGTTGATGGCTTCGCAGTAGAGGCTTTCTTTACAGGATTTAATGGGTATGAAAATATCTTAGAAGAAGTCACTCTGAGAATTAGAGAATGGTTGCTGCTAGCACCTGAGACTATTGCACCTCGAATTTGGGATGCCACTGCTGCAATGTCAGACCGAATGGCTTACTGGGCAGAAAGAAACTGGAAAATTTATACAGAATCTGATTTGGATCGTTATACGTTTGGGGTTGCAGGCGCAGTGGGATTGTTACTTTCGGACTTATGGACTTGGTACGATGGAACACAAACGAACCGTACCCAGGCGATTGGGTTTGGTCGCGGTTTGCAAGCAGTTAATATCCTGCGTAACCACACTGAAGATTTAAGGCGTGGGGTAGACTTTTTTCCAGAAGGCTGGAGTGCGGAAAATATGCAAGAGTATGCGCGTCGCAATCTAGCTCTGGCAGAAGCTTACACCAAAGACCTTCCTACTGGCCCAGCCTTAGATTTTTGCCAAATTCCCTTAACCTTGGCTAATGGCACCCTTGATGCTCTTGCTAATGGTAAAGAGAAACTCAGCCGCAGTGATGTTTTTGCACTTATCGAACAGCTAATTAGTGTGAATATGAAAGCCAGCTAATTAGTCTGTTAAAAACTAATGGAGATAATTCTAAATTGCCTCCAAATTCGGGCATCCAAAATCCTACAGCGATTTTTGTAGGATGGGCACTGCCCTCTAATACCGATTTTGGTTGAATTTTGGATGGCAACTTTGATGTGTTTCGAGTGCAACTGGGATTTTGGATTCAAAGTCTGAGACTTTACCCTGTTCTAGCAATGTAAACAAGTAACTCTAAACATTTATTATTATAAGTATAATCAATTGCATTATTTTTGCGACCATTTACGTAATACCAGGTAAACTTTAGAAACTCTTCAAAGGATTTCCAGCAAAAATTACCTGGCAAGAATTGATTAATGTCTAAATAATTGAAAGAGAGTGTAACGCTCCCCGTGATTATTCGTGCAGCGAGTTGACAGTGCATGAGCTACTGCTTAAATCCTATCTGTCCCAATCCAGAAAATTTGGTAAATAGCCAAAGTTGTCAGTCTTGTGGCTCGCAACTACTGTTGCGCGATCGCTATCAGGTGATCAAACCATTAGGTCAAGGTGGCTTTGGAGCAACCTTCTTAGCCAACGATCAAGGCTTACCAGGAGAACCGAGTTGCGTAATCAAACAATTACGCCCATCAGGAAGCGCCCCACACGTTTTACAGATGGCCAGAGAACTCTTTGAACGAGAAGCCAAAACTCTAGGTAAGATTGGCAATCATCCCCAAGTACCAAGATTGCTAGACTATTTTGAAGATCATGAACAATTCTACTTAGTTCAAGAATATATCAGTGGTGATACCTTGCAAGAGGAAGTCAAACTTAACGGCATCTTGACCGAAACTGGAGTCAAGCAATTCTTAAGCGAGATTCTACCACTCCTCCAATACATCCACGAGCAAAAGGTAATCCATCGTGATATCAAGCCAGCCAACTTAATTCGTCGCACTCAAGATGCCAGAATGGTACTTATCGACTTTGGTGCCGTCAAAAACCAAATCACCCAAGGCGCGATCAGTCAATCAGGGCAAACAGCATTAACTGCTTATGCGATTGGTACTCCTGGTTTTGCACCTCCAGAGCAAATGGCTATGCGTCCAGTCTATGCCAGTGATATTTATGCTTTGGGGGTGACATGTATTTATTTACTGACTAGCAAAACTCCTAAAGATTTAGATTACAATCCCAACACTGGCGAGATGATGTGGGAGCAACTTGTGCAAGTGAGCGATCACTTGAGCAATGTATTACGAAAGATGTTAGAGGTTTCTGTACGTAATCGCTATCAGTCAGCCGCAGAAGTTCTTAGAGCATTGGAAATAGAACCATACTTAGAAAGTTTAGCAAAGGGTTTACTAATTAAATCAGATACTGGGTCTAAAGAGCGAACACATAACTACCTGGAAAATTCTGCTGTTTTATGTAACAACTCTTCTGTTGCTGCCACCAGTGCAGGAGTGGCACAGGTAGCGGCAGCAATTCGTGCCAGACGAGCTAAGACAGCAGAAGCTGCTGGATCGCACCACGGTTCTGGGATGGGCAAATCAACGACTTTGGCTAACAGCAACAGTAATGGTTCGCAAGTTCAAAATTCTAAAGTTGAGCGTAAGTTAGATACCCAAGGTTTGTTAACCGCCTATCAAAAGGGAAGACGAGATTTTGCTCTTCACAATTTAAGTTTGTTGAACCTGCAAGGTGCCGACTTATCAGGAACAAATTTCCATTCCACTCAATTGCAAAAAACTAATCTCCAGGGAGCTAATCTTCACAATAGTGACTTTGGCAGAGCCAGCCTTACTAAAGCAAATCTCAAGGATGCTAATTTGACCAAAGCATACTTTAACCATGCTGATTTAGAAGGGGCAGACCTGCGAGGTGCAGACCTCAGTAATGCTTATCTCAGCAATGCTAACCTGCGAGGAGCTAATCTATGTGGTGCTAATCTCACTAGTGCCAAGATTTCTGATGAGCAGCTAGCACTAGCAAAAACAAATTGGATGACCATCCGCCCCAATGGTAAACGAGGCTTATTGTAAGTTGAAAGTTAAGATTTTGGAGCCAGTAACTTGCTCTGGCTTCCAGACTATTTCCCTACTTTCTAAGGAGTCTTCAAGAGGATAAAGCCTAAATTTAAACTGTATTATTTCACAAAGCTTCGATTTTCTTATTGGCTTGATAAATTAACTCTTATTTTTTTTTATAAAACTCAGATTTATTCAGAATTGACCAATTAGATGAGATATCGCAATTCTATTTGATTTGTGAGAATTGGAACCCGCAGATCCCCGAAAACTTTTATAAAGTCGGGGATCTTTTTTATCATACAATACCCTTGGGTTAAGCATAAGCATTACCCTTCTCCCTTGGAGACGCTACGCGAACGGGAAACAAGCTACGTTTCTGAACTCAACCTACGCCAGTTTTAGTTTTTAGCCTTAACCCAAGCGTATTGATTTATCATGAACAACTCAGAATTTTTATAGTTGGTTCGCTCAATAGCCATCGCTCTTGCAAATATTAAGAAATATCTAATTATCTAGCAAAAATACGGAAACGATTGGCAATTCTTAATCAAATCTTTATAATAATCATCTGTTACAAATAACAAATGATTATTTACAATAAACAATAAAGCATCACAATAGTTTTTCCTAGATATTTCTATGCTTCTTATTGCTATAAACGACAGGGGATCTCGTAAGTAAAAGCTGTAAAATATAACGCTCTTAAGCCACTAAAGTTTTCAGATGGTAGCAGAAAGTGAAAAGTTAATTAATTATCCCTGATTGTAGGCTGAAGCAGAATAGTCACAACCGAAATCAGGCAATAAATACAAGGTTTATATATCATGGCTGACTTTGCACAAACAGAAATAGAACGGCGATTAACTTTATATCAAGTATTTCTTAAGTTGTATGAACACCACAGCAGCCTTCTAGATGAAATTCTTCAGCTAGAAAACCTATCCCAACCGTCGTTGAAAAAGATGAAGGTACGTTACGTACATGGTGTAGTGGATACGTCTACTGTTTATTTGATGACTAACTTGTGCGACAATCAGACCCAAAGTTTACGACAGTCACAGCAGATATGGACAATAGGTCGTAATCAGAACAGTGGTATTTGCATTGCTGATAACTATATGTCTCGTCGCCACGCGGCTATTCAATATATTGACGATCAAGGCTTCTACTTCATAGACTTCAACAGTACCAATGGCTCATTTGTGAATGGCGATCGCGCTTTAGAGCCGATCAAGCTCGAAGATGGCGATCGCATACGTCTAGGCAATATGACTTTTGATTTTTTTGTGAATTATACGTGCCGTGTTTTACCAACTGTAGCAATGGAGTTATTGATGCAGCTTGTGCATCGTAAAAATGACAATCAAGTAGAAGTACTTTCTTTTCGCCGTGATAAACAAAAATATATACCTGAGAAAGTAGATGAGAATTTGGAGATTTTCAGAAATTCACGACTACTTGAGAACCTTGAACATTATTATGACAACTTCAGTTCAGAACAGAAATCAGAAATTTTAGACCGCTTTTTTAGCAGACAAATACCATAAAATCCCAGTTAAAAAATTGAAAATTGCTATTATTTTCAATTGGGTAAAATATATACAATTCGTAGGGGCACAACAATGTTAATTCTTGTGCCCCTACTTTTACCTGATTAGAACTAGAAATGCCTAACGAATAACTGATCAATCCTTTACAAAAAGTGGGTTAGCTCTTTTTGTAACCCACTACATATTCAAAATTGCAGATTAATAAATCCACATTCCTTATTCTTCTGGCTCTAAATCAACTTCTTCCTCTTCATCTTCTTCACTGGCTTTAGCTACAGAGTTAGCAGAAACAACAGCGCCTTTATCTAACTTTTCACGCACCAGTTTCTTAATTTCTTCAGCAAATTCAGGCTTTTCTTCTAGATACTTAATGGCGTTGTCTCGTCCTTGGGAGATATTATCGCCGTTGTAACTATACCAAGCCCCCTTGCGGACAATAATGGAAGTTTCTTCTGCCAAGTCTACAATACAACCCAAGGTAGAAATCCCTTTACCAAAAATAATGTCAAATTCCGCTATTCTGAAGGGCGGCGCTACTTTATTCTTGGCGACTTTGACTTTAACGCGATTACCAAATTCATCTGTACCTTTCTTCAAGGTTTGAATTCGACGAATATCCAAGCGCACCGAAGCGTAAAATTTCAATGCATTACCTCCAGTCGTGGTTTCTGGGCTACCGTAGGTAACACCGATTTTTTGCCGCAACTGGTTAATGAAAATTACTGTACAACCAGATTTACCAATGTTGCCCGTAATTTTACGCAGAGCTTGGCTCATCAACCGCGCTTGCAAACCAACGTGAATATCACCCATATCGCCTTCAATTTCAGCACGGGGAACCAGTGCTGCTACTGAGTCTATGACTACAATATCAACCGCAGCAGAGCGTACAAGCTGATCGACAATTTCCAAAGCTGATTCGCCAGTGTCAGGTTGAGAAATCAGCAAATTGTCAATATCTACACCTAATGCCGCAGCATAAGTAGGATCAAGGGCGTGTTCAGCATCAACAAAGGCAGCAATACCGCCATTTCTTTGCACTTCAGCGAGCGCATGTAGCGCTACTGTAGTCTTACCGGAACTTTCCGGCCCATAAATTTCTATTACCCGCCCCTTGGGTAAACCACCACCCAATGCTAAATCTAGGGTAAGCGCCCCACTGGAAATTGTCTCCACCCGCATCCGGGTGGCATCGCCCAGGCGCATAATTGCTCCTTTACCAAAGCTGCGCTCAATCTGGTTGAGCACCATAGTCAGCGCTTTTTGCTTGCCAGAAGTATCGGTGTTGATAGCCATTCCTGCGTCTAATGCCTCTTAATATATGGTTTTAAGGAGTGTTGCTCTGGGAGTTTGAGTAGAACAGATATACTATTTTAACCAGAAAATTCTGGAATAGGACTTCTCAAATCAAAAAAGGGTGTAACAAGATCGTAACTCGATCGCTACCAGATTAGGGTAGTCTTGCACAATGATACCAACTTGCATTCCGAGATAGCTTTTTTTCGCTGGGTAAGCAAGGGATCTGAAAAAATAAATTACCTAAACAACACTGTCAGTAGAACCGGACTCGTGAGCATTTGCGGAGGTTGCTCAATTAGGAGCGATCGCCATGCCAATCAGCATATCATCTACAGCGACTTCATTGGGTCGGGATTGATCTAGAAAGCTTTTAGGGTAGTAGTAAAGGGATTTTCAATGCTTTAGGTAATCTTTCAGCTTTGACAAACAGCAAGTTCTGTGAAGCCAGAATTGAGATGAGAAGATTTATTTGCTAAAATATAGTCAAAATGTCTAAAATAGTCAAAATGTCTATGCAGACCTATACTCTCACAGATGCTCGTAACAAACACGGTGAGGTTTTTGATAAGGCTACTACTGAGCCAGTTCTACTCACTAAGCAATCACGGCCTAGCCATGTGATTATTTCAGCCGAGAGCTACCAAAAATTAATGAATCGGTTGGAAGAATTAGAGGATATGGTTTTTGGTCAAGCTGCTGAAGTTGCTCTGAGTCAGTCTAAAATGATTGGTACAGAGACTTTTACATCTGCATTAGAGCATTTAGCTAATGGCAAAGCTTGATGGTCTAGCAACTGTTCTTGATTTTCTGAACGGTTTACAGCCTAAAATAGCAGCACAGATTGCAAAAAAGGTTTTGGCTTTGAATGTTGAGCCTTTACCCTCTGATAGTGAGCAGCTATCTGGTTATCAGGGTTTATATCGAGTTGATAGTGGTGAATATCGAATTATTTACAGGTATTTTCCCGATCGCGATTTAATAGAAGTGATTTTAGTCGGTAAGCGCAATGATGATGTCTACAAAAGATTGAAGCGTTTACTCGGTTAAACTTCGGGTTTCATTAAAAATGCTAAAATCTCTCCAGCACAAATGCTTTCAGGCATCTTTGATGACTTTCGACCTTCCCGACTCTTTGATTCTCGATACAGCGCTTTCAGTATCTGGATTAACTGACTATATCCGTTTGCTGTTAGAGCAAGATGAACAATTGCGGCAAGTTTGGGTAACTGGCGAAGTTTCCAGTGCTAACCACCATCGCAGTGGTTTATTTTTCACGCTGCAAGATCCCGATCGCACTGCCGGAATTAAATGTGTGGTATGGAATAGCCAATTGCCAAAACTCGCCCAAATGCCAGTTGCCGGTGAGCAAATAATTATTTTGGGTAGTATTCGCCTATATCCACAACGCGGAGAGTATCAGTTATCAGTTTGGCAGACTTTACCTGCTGGTGTTGGGTTACAGGCGTTACGCTATCAACAACTAAAAAATCGCTTGCTGGCTGAGGGGTTGTTCGACGCGCAAAGAAAGCGATCGCTCCCCATCCACCCCCAAACGATCGCTGTTGTCACTTCACCAACGGCTGCTGCTTGGGGTGATATTCAAAAAACCCTCAAGCAAAGGTATCCAGGTTTACACGTTTTGTTTTCTCCCGCGACAGTACAAGGTGAGCAAGCACCAGAATCTATCGTCAAAGCAATTGAACGAGTGGAAAGAGATGGACGCGCCGAAGTGCTAATTTTATCGCGGGGTGGTGGCGCGGTGGAAGAGTTGGCTTGCTTTAATGATGAACGAGTGGTGCGATCGCTTGCTAGTTGTTCTATTCCGGTAATTACTGGGATTGGCCATCAACGAGATGAGTCTTTAGCAGATTTAGTTGCAGATGTATGTGTGCATACACCCACTGCGGCGGCGGAAATGGTTGTGCCATCACTTTCAGAGTTGTATACTGAACATCGGCAGCGAGTTGTGGCTTTACATGAGGCGGTGCATGACTCTGGGGAAAATGCTGAAAATAAACTGCAAGTATTGCGGAATCGTTTGCGACGTTTGCGGTTAGATCGGCAAGTACAGCAGGAAGTGGAAAAGCTAGCTTGGAAGCGTCAGCATTTGGTACAAATTACGACGGGGCGATCGCAGCAAGCAGCGCAGCATTTAGAATTATTAAGGCAAAAATTAGCAACTCTTGACCCGAAAGCAGTGTTGCAGCGTGGTTATGCGGTGGTGAGAAGAGAAGATGGGGCGATCGCTCGTTCGGCGGCGGAGTTAGCTGTGGGAGAAGATTTGTTGATTCAGTTGGGGCAGGGTGGGGTTAAAGTGAAGGTTATAGAAGTAAACGTAGACGCATAGCGGTGAAGCAGCGCGATCTTGGGGGTTTCCCCCATGAGCGACTGCTGAACCCGGAGGGCTTGCCGCAGGCTACCACAGAGGCGCAGAGGACACAGAGAGATTAATGGTTAAACGTAAAGGTGTTTCTAGTTCTGAGGAAGGTTGGAATTATGAGGCGAAGGTTGCTGAAATAGAGGGAATTATTACTCGCATTGAGGCGGGTGAGTTGGAATTGGAAGCGGTGTTTGAGCAATTTGCCAGTGCTGTTGAGTATTTGCGTCAGTGTGAAAGTTTTTTGCAGCAGCGACAGCAGCAGGTGGATTTGTTGATTGAAACATTAAGCGAAGAGTAGAAATTTGAGCCTAGAGTGTGAGTTAAATTAGTCAGTTAAATATAATTAAAAAGCTAAATAGGCAACCAGTGAATCTGAATAAGTTAGTGCAGCAGGTAATCGGCACTTTGACCATTGCCCAACCACAAAGCAAAGTCGAGTTTCGCATTCCTCAATCCCTGAAAAGCGTTCAATGCGATCTCGCTCAGATTAATGAACTCTTCAGCAACCTAATCAGCAACGGCATTAAGTATAATGATAAACCCCAAAAGTGGGTTGAAATTGGTTGTGTTGAAGGAAATGGCGATCGCTGATATCATATCCGGTTAATGAGTTATGCTTACCGCATCTGTGCAATAACCGGAAAACCCTCTTTCCCCCCAATATGGTTCAAAGGGCTACTGGCAAAAATTTTGGGTTTTTGAGACGCGATAAATCGCCGTCTCTACAAGTCTTTTGGTCTTATCTGAACTGTATTGTCTTTCCCCCTGCCTCCTGCCCCCTGCCT
>NZ_JADEXU010000021.1 GCF_015206895.1 Nostoc sp. LEGE 12450
TTGAGTATAATTATTCTCCTTGTCCCCTTGTCCTCTTCCCCATGCCCCTCATCCCTTTTGCCCAACCAAAAAATAAGTTGTCATTTTCCCTTTGCCTTTAATTTCGATTTCGCCCCGCTTTTGAAATAAAAATTCATTACACAAAGATTTATAAGTATCTTCTGTAACCTGGATTTTACCAACAATACCTTGAGATTCCATGCAGTTAGCGAGATTTACCGTGTCTCCCCAGAGATCGCAAGTAAATTTGTTGAGGTCAATTACTCCCGCGACTACGGAACCACTATGGATGCCGATACGGATGTTGAAGTTTTGGTTATTTTCAGTATTAAATAGAGCGATCGCAGTTTGGATATGTAGTGCCATAAGAGCGATCGCTTGAGCATGATCTGGGCGGCGTGTAGGTAAACCACCAACTACCATATAAGCATCACCAATGTTTTTGATTCTCTCTAAACCATATTGTTCGGTGAGGCAATCGAAAGTTGAGAAAATCGAGTTCAGTAAGTTTACCACTTGAATTGCACTCATAGAAGCAGCAATTTCGGTAAAGCCGACAATATCTGCAAATAAAACTGTGACCTCAGCAAATTCTTCAGCAATGTTAGCTGATTCTTCTTTCAGTTCCTTGGAGATTGCAGTTGGCAAAATATTCAGCAATAAACTTTCGGTTTCTTCCTGCTGATGACGCAGCAGCGCTTCTTCTGCTGCTATTCGCTGGGTGACATTGCGAAATATGCCACGAACTGCAACTGGATGACCTTCGGAAAACTTACAGTTAATATTACCTTCTAAAAAAATTGTTTGACCATCTTTAGTAACGAATGCCGCTTTTACTTGATCGAACTTTTCTCCTGAGAGTACGCGATAAAACCTTTGCCAACATTCTTGTTTAAACTCTGGATGTATAATATCGAAAATGGTCATATTCGCAATTTCAGCTTCGCTATATCCTAAAGTTTCTTGCCATGCAAGATTGACATACAAAAAACGACCATAGACATTGACAGATTGAATCAAGTCATTAGCATTTTCAAATAAATCCCGATAGCGTTCTTCGCTTTCTATCAGAGCATCTTCTGCTTGTTTGCGTTTGATAAACTGGGCGATTTGACTACCAATAGAACCCATCATTTTCAATAAGTCTTTATCTTTTGGTTGTACGTCACGGCTAAAGAAAACCATCACTCCTAAGATTTCACTATCGTCTAAGATAGGGAAACCAAAGGCTGCGTGCAATCCAGCTTCAGCCGCAGGTTGCGATCGCCTTGTGTCTCCATCTTCTGTGATATCTTTAATCCATAAGGGCAAACGTCTAATCCAAATTCGACCAGGTAAGCCAATACCGGGAGTATAGGTAGTTTGCCAGGTGATTGCCTTAAACTCTCGCACAGAAATTACTCGACTTGACCAAATTTCCACACACCTTAGTATTGCATTGATGCTGTGTCCCTGTACCGAAGTGCTAATATATTGACTTGGTGCCCAAAGTTCACCTAAATGCCATCCCAGGTTTTGACAAATCGACTGCAAAATTTGCGGAATTGCCTGCTTTACGCTCTGGGATTCTGATAATATCCGAGTGATAGCATACTGGGTACTTGTACGCTGTTCTCGGTATTGTCGAGCCGTAATATCCCGACCAATGTAGACAATATCTTCTAATCCTTGTATTTTTTTCGGAATTACTGAACAAGAAAAAGCAATCAACCGCTTTTCTCTAGTTTTAGTTCGACAAACTACCTCTAAATTATGGAAATTTTGCCGGAAATAATAATTTTTAAAAATTGATTCTATTAAAAAATGATCGTCATCAATTATCAGAGATAGTGGACGATTAATTAATTCTTCTTCACTAAAACCAAATAATTCTTGAGCAGCATTGTTTACCTTTTTAATATTGCCTTTGCTACTAGTTACTAACAAAGCATCTGGCATTGAGTTAATTATTTTTTCCATATAATTATTGTATGCTGTTAAAGCATCCATTCGCAGTTTTTCTTCATAAGTTTGCTGTGCTAAACTTTGCTTTAAAATAAATTTATTTGTAACATTTTCAATGAAAATAATTAATTGATTTCTAAATTTATTTTCATGCTGGTTGCCGATGATATATATATTTATGTATATATATTTCTGATTTGAACGTCGTCCAATTGCTTCTAACTCAAATAGTTGCTGCTCTCCTCGCAAAATAGCTTGCAAAATCTTTTCAAGTCCGATAAACTCAGGAAAACTTAGCCGGATATCTTTTCCCCGGATCACCTCTTCAGGACTATCTGCAAACCGTTGCACTTGCTCTGATTTATTTATAATGCAGAAATTATCATCCAGTTCCAAATGTTCAAATTTATCTGGTAATGAAGGTTTGTTGAAAATCCGATTTAGTAGTTGGTCTTTCATTGTAGTTTTATAAAAAAACTTGATATTTATCTTTAAAAGGAAAAGCAAAAAACGATATTTAAGGGTGTAAGAATAGAAAATGCCAATTAATTACTACTATATAACAGCATAACTCTGTCAATAACTCAGAAATCATAAGTTAGGAATAACGATTGGTAATATAACATCACTGATTAATAATCATCTTAGCTGTGGTTTCAAATGTTTGCTCAGAAGACAAGTCTGTCTCATCAAGATTTGTAGAAGTTGTTAATACTCAGTTTTTTAATGATATTAATATTAATATTAATTTATCAAATATGAGATTTTTATGACTTAACTAAGTGTCTTTGAGCGAAAACGGCTATGAGTAGGCTTTGATTTGGCTAATCAGAATTAAGTAAGCATCAATAATATATGTTATATCTTTTGGAGGATTGACAATCGAATAAAATTTTGTTTTTAGCTGCTTATACTCAAGAACGTAGTTTCTAAGCGATCGCCAGTTTAACAAAACCACTCGCAATATGGTTAAGTTCAAGTTTTAATAACCTTTTAAGCCTTGTCGTTACCCACATCTGAGCCTTCTAAGATGGGGATATGACATTTCTCTAAAGAGGACTAGTATTTAGATGATTTCAGTCCACTTAGAATGGACTTTGGCTATCAGCCTTGCACTTCAGTTTAGGATGGGATGTCGAGCAAGTGCGATATTTTAAAAAGTATAAAAAATTATTCTGTAATATAATAAATTGTGCTTTTTATTAAATATCATTTATGCCTTATCGCAGAAAATTTTTAAAAAGAGCAGGATACACAACCCTTTCTGCCTTATTGACTATGGGGTTTTTACAAAAGGATAGGCAGAAGGAAGATGGTACCACAAATGCTGCTACGGCAAATTATCTAAGTGCAAGCGCAAATGTCAATTCTCCCCTTCGACAATTAGCAGCTGCCAAAGGAAAGCGTTATGGCGCAGCAGTTTCTAGTGAATTTTTGCTACAAGAGAAGGGTTACGCTGACCTAATTGCTCGTGAATGTTCGATAGTGACACCAAATGGTGAATTAAAATGGAACGCCACTGAACCACAGCCAGGAAAATTTACTTTTGAGTCAGCAGATGCGATCGCTGGTTTCTGCCAAAAGCATAATATACAATTGCATGGGCATACCCTTTTCTGGCACATGGGAAAACCAGACTGGCTACCTTATCCCCCCACTCTTAAAATGCTCGAACGCCATGTTAAAGGAGTTATGGGACATTATCGCAATAGCCCTGTTTTAAAGTCTTGGGATATTGCCAATGAAATTATCGCTGATAGTGAAAATGAAACTGATAATCCTACCTACGGTTTGCGTAAAGGGGTAAAACGAGAATTAATTCGAGATTTGTTTTTAATTGCGGCTTCAGTTGATAACACCAAGAAATTTTACTTAAACGATTTCGGCATTGAAGGCGCTACATGGAAATCAGATCGTTTCTTAAAAATGGTCGAATATCTGAAGAATAGTGACGTTAAAATTGATGGTGCAGGTATCCAATCACATTTATGGTTTTCTACTGCTTATGGTTTTGATCAAAAAGGATTTAATTCTGTCTTAAAACGGCTTAACGATCTTCAAGTTAAACCAATAATCACAGAATTAGACATTATCATTGATGCCCCACTGCCTGATAGTATCAAAAAGCTAGATCAGATGGTAGCCGACAGTTACAAGCGATATCTTGACCTCTGCTTTGCGGCTGGAGTTGATACTGTAATTACATGGGGAATCACCGACCGTCATACCTGGATACGTCATCCCGACTGGATGCCAGGAAAAACCTTTAGAAACAATCCAAGTCTCTGGAAATTCCTGCGTCCACTTCCCTTCGATGAAAACCTGCAACCTAAACTTGCTCGTAACGCTATTGCCCAGGCTTTTCAGCAAGCAACTTAATACTTCACCCAGACACAAATAGCACTTTCAAGTGTTATTCTCAATGAAGTATGTGGAGATATTATTCATCATTTACGATGATGAGATATAAAGTGCCTTGAAGTAATTAATGATTAAGTCTTAATACAGTATTACATAAATTCGTGACAATTTGAGTGACGTACTGGTGAGGCTTGACGAAACTCAATTACGCTACAAACTTGTGGAATCTTGTAGTGAGAAATAGCAGCATTCTATTTTTTTTTTGTTGGCTTGGCATACTCCAAATTTCTCGTAAAAATAGTGTAGCTACAAACCAAGGCTCAAGCAAGTAACGTCTCCAAAGTCTTTTCGGTTCAGATAACAAGCGATACAACCATTCCAAGCCAACTCTTCCCATCCAGCGAGGAGGAGTAGGCACTACTCCTGCTACATAGTCCATACAGGCTCCACTAGTCAAAATAGTGTTGGCATAAATATATTCCAGATTTTCCGAAATCCAATGCTCTTGGCGTGGCATACCCATCCCCACCATTAATACATGAGGTTTGTAAGCATTAATTGCAGCCAGAGTAGCGAGATTTTCTTCACTATCTTTATCCATATCAATATAACCATGAGCGCAAGCAATCTGTAAACCAGGAAATTTCTCACGCAAAATATTTGCTCCTTGTTCCGCCACTCCTGGCTTTGAACCTAAATAGAATACACGCCAGTCTTTATTAGCGGCTTCTGCCATCAGAGGCCACACCCAGTCAGCATAGGTTACTCTTTGTTCTCGTTTCATTGGAAAACCTAACAACTTTCCAATAAACAATAGAGGCATACCATCAATATGGATATATTCAGCCTTGGCATAAAACGCTTGCATTTTTGGATCGTTATGAAAGAGATAAAGACTATGCAAGTTGTGATTAGCAATAATCCATTTCTCGCTTTTCTCAATAGATTCTTCAATTAATAAATTTAACTCTGGGATAGAGAGTGCATCAAGTTTAACACCAAGAAATTTATAAGAAAATCTATTTTTCATAACTTAAAATTTTTTATTTTTAGAATTTATGAGAGTTGGTTTCAGAAGAAAGGCGATTATTGAAAAACTAATTACTAGCAATCTTTAAATATTTCAAATCTTTAATACTAAAAACATTAAATTTTGTAGACGTATATATTCTTTGAAATAAATAAATTTAGCTAAGAACGATTTACTTCCATAAGAATTTGTGCGATATTCTGCGCTCTTGCATTCCAAGAATATTTCTCTGTAATTAAGGTATACGCTGTATCTACAATTGATTGATACTTATCAAAATTCGAAGCTGCATCTAGCACTGTATTAGCGACTTCTTCAGTAGAGTATCCTGTTACTAAAAGATGTTCTAAGTGCCGAAATTCTTCTAAACCTCGCAATCCTTCTGGTGTTGATACAACTAACTTTCTACTAGCGAAATAATCTAACGCTTTATTACGAGCACCACCTGCTACTGCTTGCTTAGAGAATGGCAGCAAAGCAATATCTGCATATTTAACATGTTTAACAAAATCCTCTCTTTTAGGTAAAAATCCCAAAAAAGAAATATTAGAAGGTATTGGTTCTGAAATATCACTGCTATCCCTACCTATAACAACAAAATGTATTTTCTCCTGATGATTTTCAATATGTTTAGCAATCTGAATAGTCATTGACACAGACATATCATTACTTGGAAACTGAAATGTTTTAGGAGCAATAAGAATCACTACTTTTGCTGGTCTAAATGCTTGATAAGGATCTTTACTCAAAAATAATTCAGCATTTAGTAAGTCTTCAGTAACTCCATTTCCGATACTATAAATATGCTCTGGAGCTTTCCCATACCACTGGGAAATTAGTTTAGGAATTGAGTCACCTGCTGCAATAATTGGACTACCAGAAAATATCAGAATTCCCTGAGCAATATATGTCTTAATACATTGTACAAACTCTTTGAAAGGATTGGCAACCGAAAACAAGCGCATCCAATATTCATACGCTGAAAATGTATGAAAATCTAAGACAAGAGAGAAATTTCTGCGTTTTCTAAGCTTAAGTGAAATCAAAGCAGCTAATCCAGGTAAAGTTTCTTGAGCGTAAACGATATCTGGACAAAAATCATCAATACATTTTTCTATAGTTTGAATATATGACTTCAGGCTTCTTGACCCAATCGAAATAGAAGGTGCATACTTAACAGATGAACAATCTAATCCTAGCTGAAAAACATCAAAATCTTTAGTTAGATATTGTCCTAGATAAAAAGGTCTAGTAAATGCACCAAATGGTTGGCTAGAATCAAGTGTTGAGACAATTAGTAAACGTTTGCCCATAATCTATTGATGATTTAAATATCTAAAGGATTTATTTTTGGAACTACATTTTTTCATTTATTTAGATAGTTATAAATTAGCCAAACATCATTAGTTAATGATCCTAGTAGCAGAATCAAACTTCTGAGTTGCTTTGGTTAATATCTTCAGAAAATGTGGGAGAGATTGCCAAATTTTTGTAACCAATAATTGCTCTTATATAGGGTAAAAACCAATAGAATATCCATAACGGCCCAGAGTGTCTGATACAAAATATAGTCCAGGGTTTTAATGGAAATCCTTTAATTTGCAACGCCTTTTTTAAGCGCTCTAATATACTTAAATTAGTATCTACCCAACTGTTATGGATAGAGTTTTTAGTACAAGTACCAATATATCCAGGAGCTACCCATATTTGACAACCCAATTTACGCGCTCTGAGGGCATAATCTAAATCTCCTAAACTGTGAATAAAAGCTGTATCAATATTGCCAACTTTTACAGCAACAGTTTTAGGGATTAGTACACAGTTACCATACATAGCATCGCAGTTTTGAATAACCGAACTTGGTTCTAAAAATTCAAATTTGTTAGAATACCACTTTTTAGATTTTACTGCTCCTCCATAGGTTGCTTTTCCTGTCATTGGGTCTTTAGTTGAACCAACTACAATTGAGTCTGGATAACCTTGTGCAATCAAATCTTGATGAATCTGTAATACTTTGCTGACAGCATTGGGTTCTAGAAATGTGTCATCATTCAACCATAGATAATAATCATATTGATTCTTTATCGCCTCATCAAAGGCAAGATGCATTCCTCCTACCCAAAATAAATTACCATTACCCTGAAGAATATGTACGTCTGGATATTCTGCTTTGATAGCTTGTGCAGTCCCGTCAGAGCTACCATCATCAGTTAGATAAACATCACAATGATGTTTTTGCTCATATAAAGTATGTAGACAGGCAAGAGTTGTATTACGCCTGTTATGACAGGTCATAACTACAGCTATATTTGCTTTTTTCATCTTATTTACCTCACGTAATTTATATGGAAATGAGCAATACAAATAATAAAGCTATATGTAATTATTGACATTACATTTAAAGTTTAGCCATTTTTTCTATCCAGCTACTCAAATTAATATCTAAATTAAAGTTTCGTAATTTTTGTTCCATTCTTTTAACTACCAACATATATCTGTGCAAAACTGATACACGAGGCATTTTTAATCTGACAACCTCTTGACACAACCATAGATATTTTTCGGAATTGATGTTAAGTTTTTTCAACTTTTTTATTTGTGTATTCCAATCGTTATAGAAGAATAAGTTGAAATAATGAATTGATATAATATCATTCCAATGTTTAATTTGTAATTCTGTTGATAAACGGTTATGTAAAGGTAATGGATAACTATAATTAGCAGGAAGATGTTCGACGTTTTCTTCCAAGGCACATAATGTTACAGACAAGACAGACTGCTCAACAAAATAAATACCTTGGGGAGGAGTGATATCAAGGCGCATGACTTTTTCAAAATTCTCTTTCCAAGTTGTAAATATACCCGCACTCCTTCTCACAACGACCAAACCAGAATTCCAGTAAGCTCTAATCCTTTTTTTACCAATTGGTGTTTCAACAAATACCTCACGCTTTACCCCCAGCACTTCATATAATTTTTGCCAGTACCATTCTTGAGAGTCTCGCAAACCTGTAGAACCAATTCCTTGACCATACTCAGGACGTAAACGAACGTTACAATTAACAGGCAATAAGAACTCTTTTGGCTCAGAAAAAAAGCATTTATCACTGTCTAGAAAAACTAATATTTCTGCATCAATATTTTGTTCCGCATAGGCACACGTCAGGGGCTTATTTGCTAAATAATATTCATGGAATTCTTGATTGATAGGGACTTGTTGATGATTTACTTGCAACGCTTCAAATGCTTTTTGGGTTTGCTTTGATATTGGTTCACCTACTCTAGGATGAAAACTGTATATAGGTGTATCTTTCAATTCTCCACAGAACTTCCGAATACTTTCTGCAAGCATTAACGACTGAGCTTCTAAACGCCCAGGTTCTGTACAAATTATAAAAGCTATAGGTATTGACATATTATGAAGTATTTATTTACTAAATTAGTTCCTAAATCAAGATTTATTGGCTACCATCAATATCTCCTCAAACAAAGCTGAATAACGACGTGCTTGAAGTTCTAGGGTGAATTCTTGTTCTGCTTTCTTGCGAGCATAGAATGACAGCTTTTCTAACCTCTGCTGATTTTCAAGTACCCAGGCAATTCCTTTGGCGAAATCGTCAACTTCATAAGGGTTAGCTAAATAACCGTTTTGCTGATGATCGACAATATCTTTTAAGCCAGTAGAATTAAATGCAACAACTGGAGTACCACAAGCGAGTGATTCAGAAGCTGTCTGTCCAAAAGATTCTTGAAGAGACGGCACAAGCATCACATCAGCTGCTGAGTAAACAGTTGCTAAAGATATATCATCATATAAATGTCCCAAATAGTATGTTTTAAAGCCCAAATCAGGCGGATTTTCAGGTTGAGATGCACCGAAAATCACCACTTCAAAATCATCCTTACATCCAGATTTACTCAATTCTTGTAGAGCTGGCTGCAACAAATGGAATCCTTTATTTCGATCGCTTGTTGCTTCTATAGCTCCAAAGAGAATCAGCTTCTTATCTTGAGGTAACTTCAGTGTTTCTCGTGCAAAATGTTGATTAATAGGTCGATATTTTTGAGTATCCAATCCGTGAGGAATCACCTCGATTCGCAAATTCTGGAACAAAGAACTGGAACGAGCACACTCTGCTAACCAAGAACTTGGGGAAACCAGAGTTAAATTAATATTTTTCCAAGCTTTTACTTTGCGCCGCCATACCCAACGGGATAAATCCCACTCATTACTAGAGTTGAGTTGAGGGCAAGCTCCACAGGATACTTTGTAGCGATCGCAATTCCCCGCAACATGGCATCCTCCAGTAAAATCCCCCATATCATGAAGAGTCCAAACTAAGGGTTGCTTCAGCTTGGCAATTGTTTCTATCTGCATAAATCCTGCTCGAGTCCAATGCAAATGGATAATATCAGGAGCTAGTTTTGCAACTTTAGAAGCAACAGTATCTGGCAACCATTGAATAGAAAACGAGCCATTACTCCGCTTAAGATAAAACTTTAATGGTAAGGCTTCAAATGTCAGTTTTGCTCGTGCGATTCCTTGAAATAGCCTAATTTCGGGTGCAAGTACTGTTTTATCATTAGTAATTTTCTCTTGCACAAGCATTCGTGAATTAACACCAATATGTCTTAATCCTTGATGCAATCTATAAGTAGCACGAGCTGCACCACCGTTGATATCAGATGTATTAATTAGTAAAATATTCATCGCCATAATTATTTTTTTGCATTCTCGTGAATAGCTAAATAACTTATGTTGTTGTGGCTCTACGTACACTACAACTCTTACTTGTTCAAACTACTTAAGCTCTGAATATTTTGCTGAACGCATTTCCAAGTAAGGACGCTGAGATTTTGGTCTTAAGTTAACTTGCAGCCAGTAGCGCCAATATCTAACACTAGCTTCTGTATGATGAAGCAAGTTTTTTTTCCAAAAGGTAATATCTGAATTAGTTGAAGGTACAGTAGGTTTAATTTTAGAAATTCCTAATCGACTATAGCCTTCTGGTAAAAAGTGAGCAGTAAAAGATTTTCTGGAATGGTTCGGATTGACATTTTGAAAAGCACCATGAATTAAAAAAGGATGCCAAAAGAGAACCGAACCTTTTTCCAACAGCAATGGCTGTGGTGGGTAATTCTGTTTTTTGATTAATTCTTGAATATTTTGGGCATATTCTTCATGATCGCTAAACAGAGGAACATCAGCATTTCGAGAAAATACAGTACCCTTGTGGGTTTTAGGAATTACAAAAAAAGCACCTGCGTCCTCTTGGATATCTTCAAGTGCATACCAACATGCAACTAAGTGACCAGCAGGATCGCTGTCTAAATAGTAATGATCTTGATGAGCTACCGTGCCAGTAGATTTATCAAAAAACATTGTTTGCCATACAGTGTGTTTTTGCTTATCTGTGAGTGTTTTTAATAACTGAGAAATAGAATTTGAGCAAATAATATTTGCTGCTGATTTACAAAAATCTTTTTGAAATACTAGTTCTAGTGGATTAAGAATAGAGCGCTCTATAAATCCTTGTTCGTTGATAGAAAGCTTTTCCGGTCTATTAGTATCCTGAGAGCGAAAGTAATAGTTTTTCGATCCCTTAAAAGCCTCATATTTATTGATAAATTCTGTGATTGTATCTTGGGAAATGACATTTTTTACAATCACATACCCATTCTCTTCATAGTAATTCTTAATTTTTTGAGTTTCATTGGATAAAAAAGCTTGTGACATGATTCATTACTCCTGAAAATTTGAAAATTTATTTAATTATGATGACTATTTTCGGAAAGCCATTTGCTGATAGTTAAGAGTCAAAGATAATGAAGTTGTGACATACATCAACCAATTCCAACTGGGAGTTAATAGTCTTGCTTCTGAAAAATTAACAATTACAATGATAATTAGCATCTGCATTGGCCAATAATCTTCCGGCTTTTTAGCAACAGAAATAATTCGAGTTAATGCCATTACAAAGAACCGGACAAATCCTGCTGTAAAAGTCAAGAAGCCTAAGAATCCTAATTCTAACAATAGTTCTAAAAAACCATTGTGAGCATTACTTGCCCAATCATAAGTAGCTCTTAAATTAGATGCAGCATTACTAGTCCAAAATCCAGAAAATCCATACCCCAACCAGGGTCTTTCCCAAATCTTCGACATCACTAGCTCCCAGAGATCGGAACGTCCATTAAAGGTAAGGTCTTTACCAGAAGTACCAACTACAGTGTCGGCATTATTGATAAGTAACATTACACCAACAATGAGTAACATTAATGCCGAAGTAATCATAATAACCTGTAATTTATAATTAGTTTTTTGAAATGATTTATAAACAGGTAAAAGCAATATCATTGTTAATAGAATTGTCAAAGATGTTGTTGAACGTGAGAGGATAATTAGAGATATAGATATACCACATATTCCCCACATCAACCAGCGATATCTATTGCTACTAAGAGCAAGGTGCAAAAAAACTCCTGCACTCCAAGCCATCATGTATCCTAATTCATTTTTATGACCATAAATTCCGCTCCACATATTTACTAATTCAGGTGATTGGTGAATATAACCTGGTATAAAAGCAGAAAAGAACATAGATAATAATGCAGATGCGCCAAGTGCCCAAGCGATTAGTCTCATTTGCTCCCGCAGCGAATAACGCATTGCCAAATAGATTGCCAGAAAATATAGTCTGATTAAACCTCTCATATAAGTAAGACTAGAACTTAAGTCTCCTGACCACAAAAGAGAAAATACAACTATTGTTAGTAAAAGAAACTGTAAAGGACTTTTAGTAGTTACATAAAGAAAACCTTTCCAGTATAAAAGTAGAAAATAAAATAGAATCAAATATGAAACTATATTGAATATAGTATCTAGCTTATCGCCTCCAAGGGTAGATATAGAAATTTCTTGTGCAGGGTGTATTGTCAATGCCCCTACAGCAATTAGTAATAGTAAGACAGTTAATATTTTTTCTGTTAGTTTTACCTTGATTTCTGACATTTCATTTGTCTATTAATTTAATAAATTGGCTATTATTTTTTTACGGTTAAGTAATTTAATTTTTTCTTAAATTCTTCTTTAAAAATATCTAATGCAGTTGCTTTATAGACTGTTTTCTGTGTAAAAATATCTGCCTGTATATTCCTCACAATAAACGGTGGATGTCTTAAGGGAAATTCCATTGCTTTCATCGACATATTGATGAACGAAAATTCTTGCTTGGAATTAAAATGAGTTGCGTCTGCACCAACACCAACATTAGAAATCAAATTTACATTGGGAATAATGCTTAAGCTACCTTGCATCCAGCAAGCAAATGTCCATTGATAATCCCAGGTTATACCTGTAGGATTGTTATAAACAGACTTAAATATTCGTTGCCAATAATTTACGGCTTTTGGATCGATAAGAATGTCATCTAAAAGGTTTTCTTCTTGTACCTCTTTCCAGAGTTGCATAGTCAAATCATAATGTTGCCAAGCACGCCTCCAACTTGCCCAACCCCAGCAGTGATTATAACGAGAAAAATAGTAACTGTAATTTGTGCGTTTTCGTCCGAATTGAACATTTTGGGCGGAGATAGTGGCAATTCTGGTATCATTTCTATATTTTTCCAGCAGTTCTTCACTAAATCTGAAAAAAGTCGGGTGAGGGATACAATCATCTTCTAAAATAATTGTCTCTTCAACATTATTAAATACCCAATCTAAACCACTAGATACTCGTTTCGCACAACCTAAATTGATATCAGAATAGTTCTTGATAACTTCACATTCCCAATCAACTTTCTCAATTATTGCCCTAGTTTCTTCACACTTTTCTGCCTCACCTTCATGGACAGTCCGGGGGCCATCTGCAATTACAAAAAGTTTTTTTGGCTTGGCTTGGCGAATAGCTTCAAAAACTTTCTCTGTTTTTTGTGGGCGTTTGAAAATAATAAAAGTTACTGGTGTTTGCATATTTGATTAATTTGACTAATGTTTTTGATATATAAAGGTTAAGAATAAACGGTCGTCAAAATTTATAAAAAGGAAGTAGCGATCGCATCTGGATTTTAAATATTTTTTGTGTTCTTTTATCAAATGCATTGCATAGAAAAGCAGCCGAAGCTTGAGATATTATTGTTGCGATCGCAGCACCAAATCCTGCATATTTAGGAATTAACAATAAATTAAGAATAATATTCAATATTGCCCCAAATAAAGTTTTACCTAAAGAAACATGATTCAAACTTTCAGCAATAAACCACGGTGATGTTGCAAGACCCATAAATACAAACAAAGATGTCCAAATATGAACTGCTAATATTGGCCCTGCTTGTGCATACCCACTTCCAAACATCACCATAATTATCTTGTCAGATAGAAATGTCATTGGCAGAGCAATTGCAAAAGATATATATGTGAGGAGACGGAGTAATTGTCCTATTCGCTGATAATAAAGACTTTCTGATTTTTCCTTAGCTGCGTAAATTGAGGGACCAACCGAAGAGACAATAGCCGCCGGAATAAAATACCAAATTTCAGAAACACGAACCGCAGCAGAATAAATTCCAACCTCCTTATCTCCGATCATTTGACCTAACATTACCTGATCGATTCTCATAAAAATCATGATGGCGAACCCTGAAAAAATTAGAGGTAAACTCTCTTTTAAAAGAGTTTTAGCAGCAGTAAAGTTCCAACGCCATAACAACACCGAGGTACCTCTGGCTTGGTAAACAATCAGCAAGCCAATTGCACTCATTGCAAATTCTGCTAATGTTACCCAGGCAAAAGCTAACAATGGTGCTTTTGTTAAAATTAGTGCTATTTTGATGAGAGTATTTAGCAGAAAAGCTATATTTTTAGCGATTACACTGTATTTTGACTGCACCTGTGATTGAAACCACAGTTCAATAGTATCAGCCGCCCTAAAAATCCCTACCATTCCTAAAATTGCAACTAGCCATATCTTCAGTGTTTCATGCTCACCTAAGAAGAACATACTGCCAACCGCCAATAAAACAGAGGTAATTCCACCGAGCAACTTTAGCCAAAAAGTGGTTCCTAAAATTTCTTCTTTGTTTGATGATTGACGGACAATATGGCGAACTACTACATCGTCTAGTCCAAGAGTAAAAATCGGACTAAATAAGCTAACAAAGGCTAAAACATAGTTAAATAGACCATACTGCTGTACCCCTAAATAGCGTGCTACCCATACTCCTACTACCAAGCTTGCACCCATACGTAGAATGCGGTCAGCAAACAACCAACCTGTATTAGCAATAATTGCACGTAAGCCAGAACGAGATTTTAATTGTGAGAAGCTTTTAAGTCTTAATTTACTTAGCATTACTTTTTTTAACCATGTGACACTCTTTATAACAATATGCAAATTTTTACTAGCTTGCTAAATTCATCAAAATAGATTGAATTAAATTAGTATTTTACATAATCATTGATTGGCTACTATTTTTTAATTTCCCAGCCATCAAGATTTTTAAAAAGTAGTTAAATAACAAAATCATGCCCTTAATTTTCCAATAAATATTAGACTCAAATAAAAATATTATTTTCAAATATGAAATAAAATCTGTAAGTTTCGGACATGGTATTGTTTTTAGCTCATCAAGAGAGGTAAAAGCCAATAATAATGGTAGGCTAAAATGATTTGTTTGAATGATGTAATTAAATAAAGAATTGCGTTTCCAAAATCTTTTATATTCATAGTTTTTGTCTATATCTAAAAATTTTTTATTATGATACTGATTATTCTGATGTATTCTATACATCACTAAAGGATTAGACATATAAAACTTTTTAGCCCCTACCAAAGAGGCTCCCCATACCAGGCAGTCATCAGCTCTTACACGCCAATCTTCTGTCTTTGGAATAGGTAAAAATTTTCTAATTATTTCTCGGCGTATTGACAATGTTGAAGTTATGGAGCCAATCCATTCACCATTGCATAAAGTTCGGATTACTGAATAACCCAAATCTAAATCAACTGCATCAGCTTGAAATGTTCCTTCTTCTGCTCCAAATTTTTTATATGCACAAAATAGGAAGTCACATTCACTACGTCTCTTATAAAAATTTAGGGCAGTTTCTAAATATTGAGGTTCATAAATATCATCGGCATCTAAAAAAAATATAATTTCTCCAGTTGCAGCTAAAAAACCTTCGTTAAAGGATGATAATTGTCCTTGATTTTTTTCTTTGAAGATACATTTAACATTCTCTATTTGAGTAAATCTAGCAAGGACTTCCGCAGATTTATCTGTTGATGCGTCATCAACAACAATAATTTCATCAAATTTAACCGTTTGATTTAAAGCACTATCAATTGCGTCTGAAACAAATTCAGCATAATTGTAGTTATTAATTAAACAAGATGTTTTGATTTTGTTTTTATCCATATAGAAATGCCTCCCAAATGCAAAACAAAATAAATTAAGATACTTGTAGTGACATTTATACGATTAATGCTCTTTGGTAAATTTGGTTAAACTGCTAGATACTAAATCTTCTTTAATTTGTCGTTTTTTGCTTTCAGGCAAATAATTATTAGACTCATTTTTAATATTCACACCATTAATGACTATTCCTAACACCTTCTGACCTGACTGATTTAAAAATTCTTTAGCTGCATTGGCACTGTTCAAGTCAACTACTCCAGGACGAACGACTAATAGGATACCGTCAGTGAGGGTGCTTAAAACAGCCGCATCTGCTATTCCTGACAGAGGTGGAGTATCAAAAATAACTAGATCGTAATCTCTGCTAAAGTTACTTATCAATGTTGCCATCCGTTGAGAATCTAGCAGTGCTACTGGATTGGGAGGCAAAACTCCAGAAGTAAGAACTTCTAGATTAGGCATCACTTCTTGAACAACTGCATCTAAAGAAACTTGACCAACAATGACATTACTTAGTCCAACTGTATTGTTTAGACCCCAGACATGATGCTGTATGGGATTACGCATATCTGCATCCACTAATAAAACTCGACGACCCGCTTGAGCCATTGTCACAGCTAAGTTTGCAGATACGTCAGACTTTCCTTCTTTACCAACAGAACTGGTGATTACAACGCTTTTGAGCGGTTTATCAGAACAGAGGAACTTCAAGTTTACTTGGAGTATTTGGTAGGCGTTACCAAGAGGAAAATAAGGAATATCTCTGCCAATAATTTTGGGAATAGGTCTATCAATTCCTGCTATGGAAGAATGAGTTTTAGGATTTTTGCTCTGTGTAGGAATTACTCCTAAAACAGTGTATTTCAAGACTTCTTTAGCCTCTTTAACTGTCTTCACTGAGCGGTCTATCAAGTCTAAACTAAAGGCGACAATGATACCCAAGAAAAGACCAACTGCTCCTCCACCAACAATAAACAGGATTTTGCGAGGACCTTCTGCTTTATCGGGGACTAAAGCTAGAGAAATGACACGAGCATTAGGAATCTTTTGGTTCTGTGCAATATCAATTTCTTGGCGTTTCTTTAAGAGGGTTTCGTAAGTCGTTTGAGCTGCTTGCAGTTTCCGTTCTAGCTCTCGTTGAGTCTGTTCTAGTCTTGGCAAATTATTTGCTCGTTTGATGTAAGCATCTTGCTGTCGCAAGAGGGTGGCAATTTGTCTTTCTAGACCAACGCGTTCTGCTTGAGCGCGAGTAATATCTGCAATTAAGCTTTGACGCAGTTGCCCAAGCTGTAAACTTCCCTCTGTTATCTGGGCTGTCCCAGCAACTTGTCCTGTTCGCTCTTTCAACAAGTTCTTAAGAGCTACGACTTTTTCTTCTAAGCTAGTAATTGTAGGGTGTTCAGGTGAAAAACGAGTTCGCTCTATTGCTAGTTGACTTTCCGTTTCTTGGAGTTGGATAAGCACTTTTTGAACCCCAGGTGCTTGACTCAAGTCAGATGCGATTACACCTTGCCGTGAATCTAACTGAGCTTCACTGCCTAACTGTTGTAAACGACCTTTGACATCATCTAGTTGAGCTTGAGCTTGAGAAATTTGATTTCCTAGCTTGGAAATTGTGTCGACTGCTGCGGTTGCTTCTTGTTGCAGGACAACAACTTTATTTTGTTCTTTAAATACCCGCAGTTTTGATTCAGCTCTCCTGACGACTTCTTCAGCTTTGGGTACTTCTGTTACAAGAACCCCTTTGGCTGTCTTTGCTTCATCCTGATTAGCCTGGATATTTAAATCGATATAACTTTTGATAACTTCATTGACGATTTTGGCAGCCAGTTCAGGATCGTTGTTTTTATAAGAAATTTGTACAACATCAGTGCCTTTAATTCCTTCTATTTTTAGCTGGGTCGCTAAGTCGCGAATCGACAACATTTTGCCTTTATTATCTTTGAGGTTGAGGGTATTAATTGTTCTGTCAATAACTGGATTTGAGCCAATAACTCTCACCTGAGTTTCCAGGGGATTGTCGTTTATATTCAAAGCTTCCAAGCGTCCTATGTCGTCCGGTAAACCTGTGAGTGAGGAAGAGCGATTTGTTTTAATCATCAAACTTCCTTCTGCCTTGTATGAGGGTTTTAGTGAAAAGGCATACAAGCATCCAAAGGTAACAGCTATGCTAAAAATTCCGACTAGAGGTAGCCAACGCCGTTGAATAACTTCTAAGTATTTCTGAATATTTACTTCTTCAAACTGTGGTAAAGATTCCATCGTCATAATAAAAAAGTTTTAAAATAATGACTATTTGTATTTGTAGTAGATTTTTCTCGGTATTTTAGCGCACTAGTACTATAGATTACTTCGTTTTGTTAATGTTCGCTGTATCATATTGATGATTTTGTTAATGTTCAATTGTTTTAAAACCAAAGTATTGTCGGATATACTGTCTTACGGAATATACTCTGACTAAACTACGCACAACCTGTTCGCTGCATATATATTAGATAGCTTAATAAGTAGCGATTTTAACTTACAACTATTTGTAGTATCCTGAGATAAACAACAGGATAATTCATGATTTTCTTTGTAATTTATTTAGCTAGTGTTCTGTTTTTTTGGTTAACTCACTTTTGTGTTGATACTGATGGAATTATTGATTAGTAATCTAACATTCAATATCATATTATGTAAGAACACTTAATTGAAGAACTTTACAAAAAATTTATATAATATGCCAGTATATTCCCTGCACATTCGCTAAGTTTAAAAAGATGAGAATAATTAATACCTTAAGAGTAAGGAATATACAATTTTCCCAGCCTACAAGCAATGTAAGGACTTCAGAGGTAGGCTTTTCGTAGTGAATAGAGACAATTGGAAAGATTGTATGGATATTTACGTAAGCTTTTAAAAAGCTTTCAGCAACAATTAATTCTTACTCTGAATAACAGTAAGTTTGGCAATTATCCAGGATTTGCAATACTAAAGATTATGTGAGTTGAGTATTGAAGTTGTAATAACTCGTACTAATGTTCAATTTGCCCAGACTGATGAAGCTTTTTTGATGTGGCTTGAGGTGTGAAAATTACAACACCGTTCCCATCCTTGGGTTTATATCCAAATATTTTAGGTTTCCCTGTAAACTTGCAATCACCTTGTTTATATTTTGCTATGGATGCAAAATACCCCTTCTAAGATTTATCTAACAGTTTGAATTTTGTCTTATCAGTGTAACTGTATGGTAACACGCTTCAGAGATAAACGGCTAGTAATACCGGTAACGAAATATTAATTAGTACAGTTACAAGGGGAAATAGATAACAGGGTAGTGTCAAATTCAGATGTGTTAGAGGGAGGATGGATTGCTTAACTACCATCTTCTGGATAAAAGTCTATGTACACTTAGACCCCACTATATTTTTAATGAAGTTTAGCCATACTTCATAGTACCTGTGTTAATCTGAAGTACTCAAACTAGACTGCTATTTTTGGGTGTTTGTGTTTAGCGAATTGTAATTATTAGACTGAACATTAAGAGATTGAATTATGAAATCCTCTTTTATCACCTTAGTGGTTGTAATTAGCGCACTCTTTCTACCTCAGAGTGTCTATGCTAACCAAGAGAATGTTCCAATTGTAACAGTTGATGCTGATGCTCCAGAGGAGCCGTTTCACGATCGCAATCAGGCTGGAGTTTTATTAACGGAACCAGCGACGATTACCACTACATGGAGTAAATTTACGGGACAGACCAATAATCCTAAACAAACTGCTGAATCAGTTTCGCTAGTGCAGGAACGAGGATGCCAAAAGATGAGTCCGCTTGAGTTCATCAATAATCCAGACGCTTTCTTTAAGGAATGTCAGAAGCCAGCAAATACCCAAAGTTCTCAAACTACTGAACCAATTGAGTATTTTAAGGTTCCTAAACTAGATTCTGGAATTAGTGTGACAGTTACTAAATTTTGATGTAGGAATTTTTTGAGCCAGAGATAACTAATTTTTGGTAGTGTAGTTTATCTAAATAATTTACGCTCAAACATGGATGATATATTTATGTTGGCTGCTTTAGCTCAAAGCAGAAAAGCTTTGCCGCAATGTTTGCCATACCCACCAGTAGGTTGTGTAATCGTAGATACCGATGTAATTGTCTCAAAGAGGTGAGAAAACTTCAAGATGTTTTCTCCTTAAGAGTCTTCGATGATTTCCGACTGATTGGATAAGTGGAGAATCTTGTTGTAAGTATGTGATGCAAGAATCAACTACCCACCTCTAAACGTAAATCTTTTCGTTTCAATAAGATATTAGTAGCGATCGCAGGTGCTACTGTCTTGCCAAGTACTATCCTTGGTGCTAGTGTTACCACTGTTACTACTTTTATTCCCAAAAATGTTTCCAAGAGCAATCAAATTGATGATACCGCATTCAATGCAGATGTCTGCGTGCAGTATGACACAAGTACAATTGTCACAAATACCTGCGTCATCGTCATCCTAAATCCCTAATTATAAGTATTGAACCTGACTTCTAAAGGAAGCTGTTCTTGAGCAGGAGAAGTGCATTCGTTTATATTTCAAAATCGGCTGCTATGTACTCGACTGGAGATGGTTTTTTTATCTAATAAAAAATAAAAGTAAAAAAGGGATATTTTATATTTAATTAATTTCACTTAATTGGAATTACATAGATGTAAATCCGGACTATGAGAATTTTAAAATCTTTGTAATTTAATAATTCAGAATTGTGTTGGTATTTACTGTTAATGATTTATCTTCTGGGGATGAAATCGCTGCTTGGTCTAGGTTTCATTTTTCCGTTAACTCCATTGGATAATTTAAGTAGACATAATTGTGTTTGAAAATATGCAATTTTTCAGAATAAAATAGTGGGATTATTTCAAAGGATATAGTGATAATACTTTAGGGTAATTGATTTGTGACTGGTGATAATGTTAGTATTATGGGGTGGGTTGATTTTGGGTTTATTATCTCCAACAATTAACTTGTAATGTATCATAGACCAGAATTCATCAGTATTGCCAATTAATTGATTAGCAGTGTGAAATGGTTGTGGGTCTGAATATCTAGACTTGATACCACTAAATTGATGAGGTTACAGAGGAGCAAATAACCATGAGCAACTTAACATCTCCACCTACCGAAGTTCAAAAAACGAAGAAAAAAAGTTTAGCCGCAGATAAAAAACCTCGAGCTACAGATGATATTGTGCGTAGTTATCTGCAAGAGATCGGGCGTGTAGATTTGTTGACTCGCGAACAAGAGGTTATTTTTGCCCAACAAGTGCAGCTAATGATGAATTTACTAGCTGCTAAAGAAGAATTAGCTGTGAAATTAGACCATGAACCCACACTGCAAGAATGGGCAGATCGAGTGGAGTTAGGTGCTGAGGTGCTAGAGCTACAGTTAAGTCAGGGCCACCAAGCCAAGCAGAAAATGATTCAGGCTAATCTCCGGTTAGTGGTAGCAGTGGCTAAGAAATACCAGCACCGCAATCTGGAATTTATGGATCTAATTCAAGAAGGTACTTTGGGTTTAGAGCGAGGGGTGGATAAATTTGATCCTGCTCTTGGCTATAAGTTTTCTACCTACGCTTACTGGTGGATTCGTCAAGGAATTACGCGAGCGATCGCTCAACAAGGACGGACAATTCGCTTACCGATTCATGTCTTTGAGAAACTGAACAAAATTAAACGGGTACAGCGAGAATTATCTCAACAGCTAGGTCGCGTTCCCACTACTGCTGAAATTGCTAATGCGTTATCTTTGACACCTAGCCAAGTTAGAGAGTGTTTATACTTAGCTCGTCAACCTTTCTCGCTAGAGGCGCGAGTTGGTGAACAACAAGATACAGAATTGCAGGATATCTTAGAGGACGACGGCCCTTCTCCTGAAGACTATGCAGTTGAAGAATCTCTCCACCAAGACTTACAAGACTTGTTGGCAAAGTTGTCTCCGCAACAGCGAGAAATATTAACCCTACGATTTGGTCTGACTGATGGCTATGAACTTTCTTTAGCACAGATTGGCGATCGCATGGGTATTAGTCGAGAACGGGTACGTCAGATTGAGCAAAAAGCTCTCAGTCTCCTCCGACGGCAAAAGGAACAAGTACGTAGTTATTTAGCTAGCTGAGGTTATTTTTCCACAATTTAGATCAATAAAATTTGGTCATTTTGGGGGAAAATAAACCTAAGAAATCTCTATCAAAGATTTGATATGGGCACATCAAAAACAGTGCAAGAATTGCAAGCCCAATGGGTGAGTTCTGAAAACTTTCGGCGTTATGGACAAGTAATTTTTGCTAGTCTTGATGGCAAAAGTTACGATGTGGAAGATGCCCAGTTAAACCTGCAAAATGGGATTCCACGATTTTATATCATGCGGTTGGAGGAGAGAGGACGAAAGTTTCACAAAATTACTCGCCATGTACAATGCACTCAATGTCTGGGTTCTTTGGAAGGGAAGGATTGGTTAATTGCTGTTTGTCCTCCTCATAATGATCTGAATGAACCAGTATTAGAAGAGATTGCTGCTTTCCGCATTCCGGGGAATTGTTTTATCAAGCTACATGAGGGTACTTGGCACGCTGGCCCCCATTTTGACCATGAAGCTGTGGATTTTTATAATTTGGAATTAGCTGATACAAATGTGGTGGATCATTTCACTCATGATTTTTTTAAGAGTCATCAATTAGAGTTTGAGATGGTTTCATAAATGTGGTTCTCCTAAACTTGCGATCGCTTCTTGTTTCACTTTTCGAATATTCGGCAATAAATCTAGAAAATCGTTGCCGTGCATCCTCTATTCGCCAACTTTATCCTCAAAGGAGTTAGTGATTTGGGCTTTTTCAAAGCCAATTACCGATCGCAATCATTGGTGCCCAATACGCAGGATTGTCATAGCTGGGATTCATACCCTCAGATGATAATTTCTTAGCATGAATCATTCTAATTTGAGCTTGTTGCAATGCTTCTGCAATACTCATGCCAGCGTTGCGATAGTTGCTGTAAAATGTTTTGACTAGTTCGGATGTTGATTGATCGCTGACACTCCACAAAGATGCGATCGCACTTTTAACCCCAACTTGCAATGCAACTCCAGCTAATCCTAGTGTGGCCCGGTCGTCGCCAACTGCGGTTTCACATGCAGTCAATGTGAGTAATTCGACGCTATCCGATTTGCTGGTAAGGTTTCGCAGTGAGTTTTCTAATTGACTGATGGTAAGTTTTTGGTTTTTGCCTGTGACAATGAAGGTGTCTTCAGGAATGATCCCAAATTGGGCGTGACTAGCTATGTGGACAATAGGATATGTGCTTTTGTCAAGTGTTTTCTCAAAATTTTCAGGGGAAAAGTTTTCATCAATGAGGTCGGTATGATTAGGAAATATACTTTTAACTGCGCTAACTTCATTGGGAACAGCAAGAAGTTGATCAAAAATCTTCCCGTCAATTGTGGCTTTTTCAGTTAAACCCAAAATTAATGCTTTTTGTGTACTGCGATCGCGGACTTTGGGTGTGGTAAGTCGTAAACTAGGCGTTGTGGCAATTGCATAAGTTTCGACTAAATATTTCTGTTGTTGGCTGTCGTAAAGTGCTGCCATTGGAACGCTACGCAAA
The DNA here is from genome assembly GCF_015206895.1 of Nostoc sp. LEGE 12450. GTDB lineage: Bacteria > Cyanobacteriota > Cyanobacteriia > Cyanobacteriales > Nostocaceae > Nostoc. Next base: position 23,378 of record NZ_JADEXU010000021.1, read on the forward strand.
AATCCATCCTGAATAAACACCAAGGTTTTGACTTTCTCTGGCTTGATATCCTCAGTAAAGGGGCGAATTATCCAATCATAAAGCTGTGCCGCCGTTGTTGTATCGTAGTTAAATTCTTCTTGTCCTTTAACTAATCCTGTGCGAAACTCGGTAATTTTTTGCTGTAGGATGTTGCTGCTAACTATTTTACTTATACCTTCTTGATTGGGGTCTTCAATCCACTTAAATTTAGTGGACTGATTGGGTAATTGCAATAACATCCCAGTTTTGCCATCTAAAATTATGGAACTCAAAAACCCAGTATTCTTAAAGGCTACACTATTATCCTTGAGGAGTTCTCCCACCTGTTTGGGATTCAAGGAACTTAAAATGCAATCATTACCAAAATAATTCTGTAATTCTGCTAGTTTCAAAGCATCTATGGTTTTAACTACTTCTGATAATTCCTTGGCGCGTCGTTCATCGGCGATTGCACCAACTCCTAGCAAATCGAGCCGCGACTGTGCCAAGGTACGGTACAATGGTCGCACAACATCGCGGAAGTCAAACTGTACATCTCGTTCGGCGGTTAAAATATCGCTGCGGATATCTTCGAGAGTATCAAATGCTCGTTGATAGGATGCGATCGCTTCTTCTTTTCGATTCTGTCGATCTAAAATTCGTCCCGCTTGCCACTCCCACAAATACAAGCTATCTTTGGCACTCAACTTATTATCTGCTGCTACTATTGCAGTTTGAGTATATTTTAATGCTTCTGTTTCTTTCTTTGATTGGCACTCCCAGAAATGACCCAAAGCGCCGTTAGAATAAGAAAGTAGACGATTATCTTGTAAATTTTGACTTGCTAATACTGACTTTTGTAGCAAGCTTAATACATCTGCATTGGGTAAAATAAATTTATTTGGACAGTAAGTAAAAGGTGAAGTTCCTTTAGCATCTGATTGCAAGTATGCTAAATCAATTGCCCCGTAGACTTTTGTCGCTGAATCGGGTAAGAGTTCAAGAACCTTCAAAGCATCGTTAACGCTTTGATTAAATTCCTGATCGTTAATAACTTTGTTCTTATTTGTCTGGGAACCCAACTGAATTAAATTTAACAATCCTCGCATCTCTGCTAAAGTTTGTTTTTGGTCGCTAGCGAGTTTTGCACTTTTCTGAAAATATTGATGAGCTTGCTTATAGTCTTCTATAGACTTTTGAGTAAATTCATTTTCTTTACTATAAATACCAGCTTTATTTGCCGAATCTGCTTGTAACTCTCGCAATTGAGCGCGACTTTTGTAAGCATTACCCAAACTATTTAACACCAAAAAGTCATAAGCTGGATAAACTTGTTGTGCTACGTGCAAATATTTAATTGCTTGGTCATAATTGCCGATTAAGCGATATGCTTCACCGAGAATCCCCAATGCTCCAACTTGACCGCTTTTGTCATTGTATTTGGTGGCGATTTGTGTCGCACTGTCTGGAGTGCATTCTATTTTTTGACTTTTATCGGCTAGTTGACCACATAAAAGTGCGATCGCTTTGCGGGGTTGTCCCAAATTGCTGTAAACTTGGGCTAGTTCTGACTTCATACGTCCCACTTGCTGGATATTTGCTACAGCACCATAGTCACGAATTGCTGCTGATAAGGATGCGATCGCTGCTTTATTTTCTCCTATTTGTTGGTAAGCACGCGCCAAATTTTCATTTACAACCGCCGTAGCTGAAGGATTATTTTTATACTGATTTAATGCATCTTCCCAGTGTTTTACCGCATTGTGAAAATTTCCGGCATCATAGTCTTTAATTCCTTGTTCAACTAATGCGGTCACATTTGGAGTTTGTGCAGATATGACTTGTCCAAATAAAAGATATGTTAGTAAAGTTGTTAAAAATAATACTTGAATAAATCTATGATGCCGATTTGGTTTTTGGTGTCGCTGAGTAGAGAAATAAATTAGCCTCTTGCAGAGGTTTCCAACCTTCAGCAACATCTGCATCCACCAACGCGCAGAGAATAATATTTTAAGATATTTACTTTTAGCTTTCATATTTTTCCACATATTTTCCAGATAGATAAAATGTTTATTTAGCTTTTATTGTTTAAATTACCAGAAATTAGCAGAAAAAACTGAATTTTTTAAAAGTGTGCAGTTTTCTGCAATTTATCTGAAACAGCAAGAAGATTCAGACTGTGTTAGTCACGGTAAGTTAAGGCTAAAAATAAACCTGTAGTAGGGATAAACCCAATATTATCAAGGCTTTTACAGGTTTTACTATTGCTCAAGCTAACCTAATATTCTTATTAAATCAATATTCAAACTTAATTTAATTCAATAGAAAAAAGGTGATTCGATTATTGAACCACAAGGATTGTATCGATTACCCAATGGACAATTAATTTGAAGCCGAAGTTGTTGAAATGGAACTGAAAAATCGGGCTTTTCCAGGGCTTACGCAAACAATAGCCAAAAAGCAGGTGTAATTATTATGCAAGCTATTTTTTAGAGTGTAGAAGAAGTCGCCCAAAAAGCCAAACAATTTTATTTTCTTTAATAACCTTTACCAGTGAGGATTTGCCATTATTAATGCCTCTGCTGATGAACTATTTAATGGAACTGAGAAAAAATGTCCTTGACCATATTCACATTTTAACTTTCTTAGAAATGCTAGTTGCTCTTTTGTCTCTACTCCTTCGGCTAGAACATCCACGCCCAACTTGTGCGCTAACGTGACAATTATTTCAATAATTTCTATATTCTTTTTATTTGCGCTCATCAAGCTGATGAAAGAACGATCAATCTTCAACACACTAATTGGAAAGTTATAAAGATGACTTAATGAGGAGTACCCTGTACCAAAGTCATCAATTGATAACTTAATACCCATCTCTCGAAGTTGCAAAAATGTAGCAGTTACCTTGTCGTCATTCGCCACAATTACGTTTTCAGTAATTTCTAGTGTTAGCGTGTCAGCATCAAGACCAGTTGAGTGTAAAATTTGCCCAATCTGCTCAATCAAATCTGGCTGGGAAAATTGCTTGAGTGAGAGATTGACACTTATTTTTTCTAGCAAGTTGGAATCATGGCACATCCGCCAAGCTTGCATTTGGCGGCAGGCTTCATGCAACACCCATTTCCCAATGTAGAAAATTAGTCCAGTTTCTTCTGCCAGGGAAATAAAATCTGCTGGATTAAGCAAACCACGCTCTGGATGCTGCCAGCGCAACAGAGCCTCAAAACCCAAAATAGAGCCATTGGTGAGCGAAACAATCGGTTGATAATAAACTCGAAACTCTAGGCGTTCTATTGCTCGGCGTAAATCAGTTTCTAACTGCAATTTCGCCAGAGCATTAGCATACATATCTGAGTTGAATAGTTTATAACGCGCTCTACCTTGCATTTTAGCTTGGTACATTGCTGTATCTGCATCCCTCAATACTTCTTCTGGATGTTTATAATCTAGTGTCGAACTCAAGGCAATACCAATACTTGCTGTTATGAACACTTCTTGTCCTTCAAGCTCAAAGGGTAATGCCAGTTCTTGTTGAATCCGTTCAGCTACTATTATGACATCTGACACATCTTGGATTCCCTCAAGCAGAATTGTAAATTCGTCTCCTCCAAGGCGTGCAGCTGTATCTATAGAACGTACACATACTTGTAGCCTATTTGCAGTAGCAAGCAGTAATTGATCTCCATTTAGGTGTCCAAGACTGTCATTGATCACCTTAAATCGATCTAGGTCGATAAATAGCACAGCAAATAAATAATTTGAATGCCGTTTTGAATAATTTATTGCATGGCTTAGGCGGTTCATAAATGCAGCGCGGTTTGCCAGACCTGTCAGTATATCGTGAAACGCAAGGTGCAGCAGTTGTGACTCGGCTCGTTTCCGCTCTGTAATTTCAGTTAGCAATTTCTGATTTGCTTTTACCAGTTCCGCTGTCCGTTCTGCTACTCGTATTTCTAACTCATCGTAAGCTTGATGCAACATTTCTTCAGTTTTTTTGCGTTCACTGATGTTGCACAACAGCCAACGCCAGCCAACCTGCTTTCCTTGGAATTTGTACACCGGAGATGCTTTAATCATCGCTGGGAAAGGCTTTCCACCCCGTGGTTGTAGGTTAAGTTCCCAATTCAGTAGCTCTTGAAAATTGTTCATCTGAGAGCAAAAGAACTGACGGTCTTGTTGAGCAATAAATAGAATTAATGGTTTACCTACTAGATACTTTTGCTTGACACCCAGTAAGGTTGCTGCTGCATGGTTAGCCTCTTGGATTGTACCTACAATATTAGTTACCAAGTAACCATCTGGGGCGAACTCAAACAAATCTTGGTAACGCTGGCGCTCTTTCTCTACTTCCGCTCGTGTTACCTTTAATTCTTCTGAGGCTGTCAATAATTCTTCTATTGCGGTGTTAAGTTCCTCGAAAGCCTCTGTTATGATCTCCTGTTCTGAGTTTGGCTTAGTTGTATTGCATTGCAATAGTTTCTGTATCTGTGAATACAATTTTTCTATCTGTTGGCTAAATACATCCACGTTCATATTGCTCATTAGAGGATGTTTTAAAAAGGTCTTTTGCTGCCACAGTTAGCACAGAAAGGCATCTCAGTTCTAGGTAAAATCTTGATTTTTTGTTGCAGTCAAGCCAAATCAGAACTACAAAATTATATTTTTTGAACCTTTTTAAACATGTTTTTAAATACAATTTATTACAGGTAATAGTTTATCCATAATAGCATATTTGCTTTCCGTATTTTTTAATATACTTCTTAAGATAGATTCAGTAGTTCGATAACTTAGTAAATTTCTAGGGTTCAACCAATGCTATTGGGCTGAGAGGAGCATTTTTTTCTCAGTGAAACATCCCATCCGCAATACCTTGATTTTGTGATGTTTTCCGGCGCTGTAATCAATTACGGGTTAGTAGCTCAAGTGGGTTGAAACGCACAGAAATGAAAGAAATTAAGATGGATTAGATATGGAGTTTAGACTCCCTCTAAATTTGCCAACAATCTCATATTATATTGATGATTTTTGCGAAGCTAGGTACAAATCAATGAGCCTTCTTTCTCGTTGTCTGTTAAGCCAAGTAAATATGGCTACACCACGCTGCACGAATAGAAATTAAAGCGGGTTTCTTATGAGATGTTGATATGGAAAGAATTGCAGTTATCCTGGCAAACTCCCTAGTATTTTTACAGCCGATCAATTATCTTGGCATTTTCTGGTAATTTGGAGTCTTGTTGCCCAGCAGTACGTGCCCTCGCTGTGAGCAAACCAATGGGAGTATTTAATAAATCTACAAGGGTGGCTTGACTCGCAATGCCTGCGGCGGGCTGCGCTAACGCCTTTTTAATATCTCGTGGTACTTCCTTCAATAACCAACGTGCCAAACGATAGCCACATTCTTTAAGTGTAATTTCTCGCATCAAATCTACACCGTGTAGTTCGTGCAGATAGCGATTTGAGCGTCCATAGCGCCGCCATTGGCTTTGCAGTTCCTTAAGTGTGGCACGGTGGCGGTGCTGAACGATCGCATTTGGGGCAAATTCCAAACGCCCGATGTTTTCCCCCAAAATCCGCCAGCAAATATCGGCATCGCCACCAGTGGTAAGATAAGGACGAAATAAACCCGCTTTTTCTAAGGCAATGCGTCGAATCGCCAAATTAGCGGTTTGTCCATAAGGACGAAAGGCATGGTTAAGGGTATGCTTTTGTGACAAAGTTTCTTCACGGTCTGCGTGTTGTTCTAGTAGAGTTTTACCTGGTAGCGGCAAAATTTCACCAGCGACAATTACCACTTCTTTGTTGATAAAAGGCTGAATTAATGCGTCTAACCATTGAGGTTGTGGGCGACAATCTGCATCGGTAAAAACTATAATTTCGCTCACAGCAGCGCGAATCCCAGTATTACGAGCAGAGTATGAGCTTTGAATTTGGTTTTCGCTCAAGGGACGAATTGTAATTGGGCAGTTTTCGGCAGATGTTTTGAGGATGGTGAGAGTGCGATCGCTACTGTTATTGTCTACCAATAAGTACTCTACCCGGTCTTTTGGGTAAGTTTGAGATAACAGACAATTGATTAACTCTGGTAAATCCGCCTCACCGTTATAAATAGGAACAACCACCGACACCATTGGTAAAGGGCTGGTGGCGGTGGTTGCATCAACTGGCTGATGATTCATAAATCTGAGATTTGAGAGATGGGATTACTAACTAGTATTCCCAAACCGAAATCCTAGAACGGTATATTAAGCAGTTTTCGTAACTCCAAAAATCTGGATTTGGGAATACTACTATATAAACACCTATGAAGAAATCATTTGCATCAATCTAAAATTTCAGGTTATCGGCGCGGCTCATGGGTCGAGTGGGCTGATTTGCTGGCGGCTGGGCGAAGTTGTTATTTGATAAAATCGCGATCGCTCTAGCATATTGCGGATCGCTCTTAGTTCCGATTAAATCTGGATTAGAAGCTAACTGCCGCTCTTGTGCCTCTGTCAAGTCTAGCTTGACATCTGGGGCAATCCCTTTATGGTTAATATCTGTTCCCGCCGGAGTGTAGTAATGGGCAATGGTAACAGCCAAGCCGGAACCATCTGCAAGTTCATGAACTGACTGCACTAGGGCCTTACCAAAGGTTTGACCACCTACGACTACCGCCCGCTTATTATCCTTGAGTGCCCCTGTGAGAATTTCACTAGCACTAGCTGAATTACCATCCACTAATACTGCCAAGGGACGATTTGTTAGAGCAGTGCGATTAGCTTTAGTTTCTTCAGTGCCGCCCACACGATCTACTGTTTTGACAATTCCGCCGTCATTATACCACATCCGAGCAATTTCAATACTCGCTTGTAACAACCCGCCAGGATTGCCGCGCAAATCTAAGACATAAGAATCAACTTTCTTAGTGTTCAAATCACGGATGGCTCGTTGCATTTGCTCTGCGGCGTGGGCGCTAAATTCCCGCAAACGGATATAACCAACGCGGCGATTTCCTTCTTGTCTGAGGGTATAACGTACCGTTGGTACTTCAATACTTGCTCTTGTCAGTTTCAACTCAAAGGCATTTTGCCCTGCTCGTCCCAGCCGTAGTCTAATGGGAGTACCTGCTTTGCCACGAATTAACTTGGAAGCGTCATCCACTTTCATTTTGAGAGTGGATTTGCCGTCAATTGCCAAAATTTCATCGCCTGCTTTGATCCCAGCTTTCAGTGCTGGAGATTTTTCTATGGCTTCGACGACAGTGAGGCGCTGAGTTTTTTCGTTTACTTCCATCCGAACGCCTATACCAGAGACTTCCCCAGATGTTTGGCTAGTTAGGGCTTCAAACTGTTTGGGGTCCATGAATCGAGTGTAAGGATCTCCCAACTTTTGTAAAGCTTCGCGGATGGCAGTGTATGCTTCTTCCCGGGAAGAATAGTCTTTGCTCAACAGGCTTTGTCTAGTTGCTTGCCAATCTTGTTGATTAAATTTACCATCAACATATTCATGATTTACCAGTTGCCAAACTTGGTCAACTATCATTTTTGGGCTGTCTTGTAGAGCTAAGGCGGCACGGACACCACGAGTCCAAGCGGAGCCGAATACAGACATCGTAGCAGTCGTAGCGATCGCTCCACCAATCAAGGCTACTTGGAGCGGTGAGTAACTTTTCGCAGATTGGTTCATGTATATTAACTGGAATAATTGTGTTGTTGACAGTTTAGCAATCAGGCTTTCCAGAAATTTTTAAGTTTTTATACCCCAAACTAAGCTATGCTTTCTTCATCATTTTTATCGTTGTAATGATGCTGAAAATACTGCATTATTAACAACCATTTCTCAGCTTTTTAGCCGTCTCCGGAAGGCTATACTGAAGATGTGACACTTTGATTAGCGTCATGTTTGTACTGATTCATTACTTTTATAAGATAGCACTTTGATCGCTTAATTGCAGCCTTGTTAGACAGCTATTAAATCAGGTTTTCTTACCGAAGTCATGAAACGTAAATTTACCATCAAATCGTTAATTTCTATTAAAAAAAAAATTGCTAATCTGTGGCAATTGTTACAAAAACTAACTGGTGTATTGTACTTTGTCTTAGGCACTTGGCTGATTTTTACTACTATAACCTTAGTTTTTGCTTCTTCACAGCCAGTAGATGCCTTCTTAGTGCTTGGTGGCAGTATTCGTCGAGAAACTTATGTGGCCCAACTAGCAAAACAATACCCGCAAACCCCAATTTTAATTTCTCATGGTTCCCCAGACCCCTGTATATGGTTAATTTTTCAGCCGCAATTAGTAGAGTTACAAAACGTTTGGTTAGAAAAGTGCGCGAATTCTACCTTTGAAAATTTTTATTATGGTATTCCAATTCTCCGGCGTTGGGGAGTGCATAAAGTCATGTTGATTACTTCGCCAAGTCACTTACCCAGAGCTAAATGGATGGCACAGATTCTCTTGGGCGCTCATGGTATTTGGGTAGAGCCTGAAATTGTTGAGGAGTCGGGTATTCCTGGGAATAATGAATCTTGGGGCAAAACTGGATTAGATTTAACGCGTAGCCTATTGTGGGCAATTTTAAGTCAAATTATTCAACCGGAATGCTCAAATGTGACAAAGCTTGCCGAAGTAGATATGCAAGCTTGGGAGCATAAAGGTTTTCATTGTGAACACCAGGGGGGATTGGGGAGATGAGGGCGAAGTTTAGTTTAAAGGGTGAAGGAACGAACCACAGAGGCAAGGCAGCGCGGTCTTCTCCCAAAGGGAGAGGCTAGCGCCAAGGGGGTTTCCCCCATGAGCGACTGCCGCACAGAGAACACAGAGTTGGAGAAAAAATGAGATGTTTAAGGGCTTTAGTCCTTATTTCCTAAGCACTTAAGTGTTTGGTACAAAATCTAGAAACTAGCTTGACTGAATACTAATTCCTAGAACCTATTTTCAAACTGGTTTTGATATTATTTACTAGTTGTAAGGAATAAAGGTTTGCATATACTCCTCTTTGCTCCATCAATTGTGTATGTGTACCTTGTTCAATGATTTGTCCTTGCTCAATGACTAATACCTTGTCTGCATTAGTGACTGTAGCCAGACGATGGGCGATGATAAAGCTGGTGCGACCTTGAAGTAAATTAGCGATCGCTTGTTGAACTAAGTTCTCTGTTTGGCTATCAATGTTACTAGTTGCTTCGTCCAAAATCAAGATGCGCGGGTTTACTAAAACTGCGCGGGCGATGCTGATTAACTGTTGTTGTCCTTTGCTGAGATTTATCCCCCGTTCTCCTAATTGCGTTTCATAGCCTTGGGGTAAGGTCAAGATAAAGTCATGAATATTTGCAATCTTTGCAGCCGCTTCAATTTCTGCCGTTGTTGCTTGGGGATTGCCAAAGGCAATATTTTCGGCAACGCTACAGCTAAAAATCATGGTGTCTTGTGAGACAACGCCAATTTGACGACGTAGGCTTGCTTGTGTAACTTTTCGGATATCTATATCGTCAATTTTTATAGCACCGCCTGACACATCATAGAAGCGGGAGAGTAGGCTAATTATAGTAGTTTTTCCTGCGCCAGTAGCTCCAACTAATGCGATCGCTTGTCCTGGTTCAGCGTCAAAAGTTACATTTTCTAAAACTTTTTGGCCGGGTTTATACTCAAAATTGACAGATTCAAATTGAACTTTACCCTGAATTGGTGGCATTGCGATCGCGTCTGTGGCATCTTCAAGTTGAACTGGCTCATCCAAAAGTAGAAAAATTCTTTCTAATCCAGCTAATCCAGATTGTGCTTGAGTATAGAAGTTAGTGATAAGTTGGATGGGTTGAAAAAATTGCTGGACGTAAAACAAAAATGCAGTCACAGCCCCCACAGTCATGATATTTTTATAAACGAGAAAGCCACCATAAGCTAATACAATCCCCCAAGTAAGTGTATTAAATAAGTCTATTGTTGGCAGGAAAGCAGCAGTAATTGCTGTTGCTTGAATATTAGCATTTCGGTTATCTGCATTAATTTTTTTAAACTCTTGAATGTTGATTTCTGCGCGGTTAAATGCTTGAACTTCTTGAATATTACTAATATTCTCTTCTAATTTAATTGAAAGTTGAGAAATTGTTTGTCTAGTAACGCGAAACTTTGCCCTCGCTAATCTGGCAAAAAACGCAGTTGTTAATAACATAATTGGCACAATCAGGTTAGTAATCAAACCCAATTGCAAGTTGATGGAAAGCATGAATATTGCACTTGCTAATAAGCCAAAAAAGCTTCCAATAACTTGCGGTAGCATAGGGCTGAATACTTGATTTAAAGTATTAACATCACTCAGCAAGCGACTCATTAAATCACCCACTTTACTTTTATCATAAAAGCTAAGGGGTAATGTTTGTAATTTGTTCATGATATCTTGGCGTAATTGTGCGAGTAAATGCTGCATAATTACACCAACTTTAACAATCAAAGTCCGATTGGATAAAAACCCCGTAAGGTATACTATTGTTAATACAACTAGCATCCATAACAGTCCTAACCAATTGCCTTTAAGTATCAAGTTATCTATCGACCAACCAGTAAGCAAAGGTGCTATTGTTTGGGTAATAGAGCTAATAATAATTATTCCCAGGATGATGGGAATCTCTTTGATATATGGACGAAAATATTGACTGAAGCGGCGGATAACAGGTAATGGTGCATTTACTTGTGATACCGATTCAAAAATATTAATTTTTCTGTTCATGAATGACGATTTTATGTTAGAGAGTCTAGCAAGGTTGATTTGAGATATAAATAATTTTCTAGAAATCCAGAAATTAGCATTTCTATAAATAACTAGTTTTTTAAGATGGCATTTTCAATCAGCTCTGCACCGGAAGATGTTTTAACTAATTTACCTCGATCAATTATGAAAATTTGGTCAGCATTATTTACCATATTATTAATCCGTTGAGTGAGAAAAATTATAGTAAATTGACGCTGTTGCATCAGAACTTTGAAGCCTTCTTGAATTAATGCTCCTGTCTTCGCATCAACAGCAGAAAGACTATCATCTACAATCAGAATTTTGTAATCATTTAGCAATATCCGAGCAATAGTAATTCTTTGCTTTTGCCCTCCCGATAAGCCAATTCCTCGTTCGCCGATAACAGTATCGTAACTATCAGGGAGGCTAATAATAAAATCGTGAATTTGAGCAAACTTAGCTGCTTCAATTACCTTTGAAAGAGGTGCATCTGGTATTCCATAAGCGATATTTTCACGGATGGTTCCAGAAAATAAAGTTGCTTCTTGAGAAATCAAACCAATGTGAGAACGTAAACTGACTAAATTTAAAGAGCGGACATCATAACCATCAATCTTTACTATTCCATTTGTTGCATCATAGAAACGTGGAATCAATTTAGCAAGTGTACTTTTACCTGCTCCCGTCGTACCTAAAATTGCCACTGTTTGCCCTGGTTGGATTTCAAATGAAATACTATTTAAGGTATTCTCATTGACTTCTGGATAGCGAAAATCAACATTTTCAAAAGAAATTTTTCCTTCGCATCTTTGCAAAAAGACTGCATTGGGAGATTCCTTGATGGCAATTTCTGCATCTATCACCTGATAAACTCTAGTAGCTGATGCTGATGCTTGAGCAACAGATTGAAATGCAAAAGTCGTCTGAAAAATTGGTTGGATGATAAATACTAAATAGGAATTAAAGGCAACTAGTTCGCCAATAGAAAAGTTGTGGCTGATTACCTCTAAACCCCCGTATCCAAAAATAGCAACTGCAAGTAAATTACTCGATAAAAAGATTATTGGAAATGTATCTCGCAGCGCATAAATTGTTTTGATACTTGTTGTGTGGAAATCTTCATTAGCAACGGCATAGCGTTTTATTTCTGTTTCTTGACGCACAAAAGCTTTGACTGCACGCACACCGAGTAAATTTTCTTTTAAAACTGCATTTAAATCCTCTAGCTGCCTCTGTGCTTGAGTAAACAAGGAAGTATTTTTTTGAAAAAATCCGCCTAATAAAATGAAGGAAATCGGGATAATTGCTAATGCTATAAGTGCCAACTTCCAATTCATGAGTAGCAAAATTGTCGCACTACTGAATAATACGATCGCAGCACCGAAAATTTGCAGCAAGGTTGCACCAATAAAAACGCGAATTTGTTCGATGTCATTATTAATACGTGTAAGCAGTTGTGATGTGGGTGTGCGATCGTAGTAGCTTAAATCTAAATACTGGGTTTGACTAAAAAATTTATTCCTGATGTCATAAGCGATACTTTGAGATACTATCTCTGAAAAAAAACTTTGTCCAAAATTGAACAATCCCCGAATCAAAGCCACCAAAACCATCAATCCCCCACAAGTCAAAATCACTTGTAAGTTATTTTTGGCAATACCAGCATCAATTCCCCAGCGAATAATTTGAGGTGCAGCGATATTAGCAACTGTCGTCATTAATAAACTAGCGATCGCAGCTAATACCATTACTGGGTATTTTAGCAACATTTTCAAAATTCGCTTTAGTGCCTCAATAGGCACATCTGGTTTTCTTCTCATAAGTAATTTTCTGTATTTAATATAGGTATTTAGCTAAATTGTATTTAAATTAGACAAACTAACTTTCTCTGGTTGGATAGATGTGTCGGTTATGTTGGCGAGATTCGCTTGTTTGACTTCATTAGCTGTAAGTAAGAGTATAAAAATTTAAGCTGCGTTGTATATTAACATTTTCTGCCGATAAAAAACACCTAAGCTGAGAGTTGTAAAATTACGAATTGCTGGTATAAATACCATCATGTTGATTTTTTGGCAATTAAAAAATATCTTCAATTCAGGTATTAACAGGTTGTTCAAAGTTACATACTTGTAACTGTTGTTGTGTTCATACTAGGAAATTTAATGGGTATAAGTTGAGCAGCCTTTCTTGAGCAAAAATTAGGGTTTATGACCAGTGATGATGCTCCAGTAACTCGAAGCTGGTTTAACTTCAATGTCGATAAAACCTGCTTGTTCTAACATCATTGACAATTCCTGACCTGAATATTGTTGACCTCCCAACTTTAAAGATATATTCAAATTTTTAGCTGCTACTGGGAAAGGGCCTGTTTTTTGTTCGTTAAATAGCATCTCATGGAGGATAATCCGCCCTCCAGGTAATAGGCTATTAAAGCTTTTTTTTGTGAGGACTTGACATTTTTCTTGTTGCCAATGATGATAAACAGCACTATAAAAATGAAGATCGCCTACGGGGAAAGTATCACTCCACATATCAAACTCTTGTGTTGCAATCCGATTCTGTAAGCCATAATGCGTGATAAATTCCTGAGCTATTTCGCACACTGTAGGTAGTTCGAGAACAACGGCTTGCAAATTCGGCCATTTTGACGTTGCACCAATTGAATGAGCCGCCGAACCTCCACCAATATCAATAAACAATTTATATTCAGATAAATCAATGAGTTCTGGCCAAATTAATGCGGCCGTCATACTTGGCCCATGCATACTAGAGATAAATCTACGGATAAATTTAACATTATTACCAAAGGTGATGGCACGCATAAAATCATAATTTTTACCCAAAGCTTCCATCACCTTTTTACCAGGAGAATTATTGGTAAACAAGGATTTTTTTAAAGTATCAAATGATGATATATGCTTGCGTTCGTCAAAAATCATCATTTCTAATAAAGCACCGAAATATGTGGTACTACTTTCGACTAAATAGTCTTTTGCAAGAGGAGTAAGTGAATAATAATTATTTTCTATCTTTACTAATTCAATAGATGCGAGAACTGCTAAAATAGCTTCTGCTGGATGTTGAAAAATTTTTAGTTCCTGGCAAATTTCTGATAAAGTGCATGGTTTTTTAGATAAGAGAGGAAATAGTTTTATGTCATAAGCAACGAGCAATACTTGACGACCTGTATCTGCAAAAATAAGATTCCATAATAGTAGTTCGTCAGTTTTGGGTTTTTGAATTTTTATAGATGTAGTTGTATTCATGATTTTTAGATGTGTTTGATGAGTTAATTGGAGTTTGAGTTAAAGTAGCAATCTTTTTAATGAACCGCAGATGCACAGGGACGGGTTCCCTGACTTGCAGCAACTGGCATGACGCAGAGAAAAGAATGAGGAGAGGTTTCAATGAATAATTGAGAATTACTAGATTTATCTTAACTGTGTGGGAAAATTTAGAAATTTGTTGGATGTACTGGTAAATTATTCGTCACGTAAAAATCGTATCATCACCTTGCCTGTAGGATTTTTGGGCAATGAATTCACAAATTTAATTGTTCGGGAATCTTGTAAGTTGCTATTTTTTGAGAGCAGAATTCCAGAATTTCTTTTTCTGTTATTTTGTGACCATTTTTAACTACAATATTGGCTTTCACTATCTCGGCTTTTATGGGAGCGGGAAGTCCATAAATAGCAAGGGACTAATTAGCATTCAGTAATTTTACTGTTGCCAATGCGTTACACAATATCCGACATTTTCATGCCAAACATCCACTTTTTCTGCTTATTTGTGTGCAGTTTTAATACCAGGATAATGCAGAAAAGTGCATAATTAACGTTGTTTATTATCCAAAGGTGCAGTTCTATTAGATACTCAAGTAATATATATAAATAGCACCCAATGAGCAATTACCTCTTGTCATCGACACCAATGCACTCATCGCCAATAGTTGCATTTCACGCGGTACTAAATGGCAAGAAAACTCTTTTACCATCACGGGTTCTGGTGCTTTGACTCCTAATCGTCCTGGGGTTTTGGTTTCTAACTACACAACTGGAGAAGTGAGAGGTGTCGAAACTACATCTCGTCCCTGGAAAAAAGGCGATCCGATTATTGAACCACAGGGATTATATCGGCTGAATAATGGACAGTTGCTATTGAGTCGAGAATGTTCTAATTAGTGTTGATTCGCTAAAATCAAAACAAACTGGAAAAATCTGACTATGGTAGCCATTCCCCAGCAACCGCCAAAAATGACCATTGAGGAATATTTTGCATGGGAACTCCAGCAAGAACTTCGTTACGAATATGTCAACGGCAAAGTTTTTGCAATGACTGGTGGTACAATTCCCCACAATGATATTGCACTTAACTTTTACACAGCTTTACGCCCACATTTACGTGCTAGAGGTTGTCGAGTGAATGTGTCGGATGTGAAAGTACAAGTTACTCCTCAAAGTCCTTATTATTATCCTGATGTTATCGTCAGTTGCGACCCTCAAGACCTGAATGCCCGCAAATTTATTCAAAACCCGAAAATTATTGCCGAAGTCCTCTCCCCCAGTACAAGCGAGAAAGATAGGGGCGAAAAATTCACCAATTACCTGAAAATTCCCTCTTTACAAGAATATTTATTGATAGATTCGGAAAAAATTTCCGTCGAACGCTACTGTCGGGGAGAAGGCAAAATGTGGCTTTATTATCCCTACACTGAGGGAGATATGATTACCCTATCCAGCATCGAATTTGAGTTAGCGATCGCACCACTGTATGAAGATGTTAATTTTGAAGCAGAAGAATAGCTTGATTTATAGTGCGATCGCTTTTTCTGTAGATGTGGTTCAAAATGGTTGATAGCGGACTGAAAAATTAAAGCCATTATCTTGCAGTGAAGTACCGCGATCGCTTGTGCCCATAAATGGTATACCATAGTCTGCACGCAATACCAAACCGTTTAAAGGTTGCCAGTTCAAGCCTAAACCCAGGCTAGCAATGGTTTGTGGGTCGGCATTAATACCGCGATTGTTCCAAGCTGTGCCAATATCAAAAAAGGGTATTAGCTGTAATGTTTCCACATTCGATGCTAGGGGAATACGAACTTCCACACCTCCAACTATTCCATTGTCCGCAACAAGTTGATTTTGACTATAGCCGCGCACTGTATCTACTCCGCCAATACTGATTTTTTCGAGCGAAAGTAAGGAATCAGGAGTAAGTTGAGTGTTAACTTTGGCCAACATCAAAATGCGGGGAGATAGCCGTTGCACCCATTGAAATTGTCCTAACCAGGAGAAAAAACGCCCATCAGTACCACTATCGTTGATGGTTGGATCAAAAGCATCGATGCCAAAACTAAATTGCGATCGCGCCGCTAACACACTGTTAGCATTACGTTGTAACCAATCTTGTGAAAAGCGAATTACCGTAACTCTTGATTTCCCATCTTCGGGGCCTTCAGTAAACGAGAAGGGAATATCATTGAGGATGTAGGTTTGACTGCGCCGTAAATCGAATGCTAACGAGAGAGCAAATTCGTTGTTTGGCGTGTGGGTTAGCGGTTGACGGATATTAAAAGAAAGGGTTTCGGCTTCGCTGCGGATATCTAAGTCACGAAATTCGCTTTCAATAATCCGGCTAGCACTGTTACTATAGCGGACACCAACAGTTCCATCTAGGGCGTTAAAGGGAATAGAATAATTTATATTATAAATATCTAACCCTTCACTACCAGCATATTCAGCACTGAATTTATCTCCAAACCCTAATAAATTATCGTGAGCAATAAAAATACTCCCTTGTTCTGAACCAACGCTAGGTGATTGGTTATTTGCAAAGTTCACCCCAGCATGGAATGGTGGTGACTCGGTAATTGTCACCTGTAAAATATTGCTACCTGGAGTGCTACCTGCGGTTAACTCGGCATTGACTCGTTGAATTACGGGGTCGAGTTGTAATAATTGCAGTGCTTCCTCGAGACGTTTTTGGTTTAAAGGCTTACCCGCCAGCCGTGCAATCCGCGAACGCACGTATCCAGCTTGCAATCTTTCTAACCCTAAAATGGAAATTCCTTCAAGTTCGCCTTCCACAACTTGGATTTGCACAACACCGCTAGCGATATCTTGATTGTTGGGAATAAATGCACCACTGCTGATATAGCCATTATCAACATAGAGTTTGGTGATTTGCGATCGCAGTTGCAATAATTGCTCAAATGTGATGTTTGTATTTTCTAAGGGTTGTTTTAACTTGATGATTTCATCTTTTAAAACAGAATAGCCTGTAATTTGGATTTCTTTGACAAAGAAACTTTCGCCGCTAGGAAAAGTGGTATTAGGTTGATTTTCCTGCTGGCGTGATGGGAGTATAGGAACAGTTTGTGCAGGTGGTGTGGGAGCAATACTTGGCGATGGTGATGGTTGAGAAATAGTTTCTTCCACTTTCCCTGGTGTATCAGGGGGAATTGTGATTCCAGATGGGGGTGTTGATTGGGCAAATACTGCAAGTGGAGTGATGCTGATAGAGAAAAATAATATTAAAAAAAGCTTTTGAAATCGAAGGTAGTAACCCATTTTTTATATACGATATGTAAAATTTCTAAAAGATAGTGTCTAAATTTTTCCCAGTTGCTATCCGACACCTGAGAGGATAAAATACCCAGATATTCGATTTCTATTTAATAATTAATCAAGCAGATATGATGTTTGTTAGAACCTCTATATATTGTGTTTATAGACTTCAGCTTATATAGCGTTTCTCTATTGATTACAATACAGACCTAACAAGAGCAGCCCTTTTTAGGAGAGAGGAATGGAAGTGAGGTCAAAGTGTATTGCATACAAACGAGAACTTCTACAAGAGGATATTATTATTTAATTAAAATACCATAATATTTTTCTTGATAATTGCACTTTTATGCAATCATCAAGAAACCATTTGGAAATACCTAATATTATCGATAGTCGCCTCCATCACCGTAAAAATTTATTCCGTATGTGCTGCAAAGATCAGCTTGACGCATGATATCATAAGTGCCATCGCTATAAATGGCTTTAATATCATAGGTACATTGATTGCTGTCATTGCTAAATGTAATCATGTCAAATGAACCGTTAACAATATCTGAATTTAGAATATTGTTACCCCAATATCTAGATTTTGCGGAGGATACATACAATTGAGTAATTTCTAACTCATTGTTGTTATAAACTAAGAAATCGCGGATATCATTTGCAATAGCATTTTGACTGGCTAATGGTACTATTGAAAATGCCAAGCTTGTTGCTAAAACTGTATTGCGAACTAGTTTAGAAAACATAATCAATCTCTCAATCTGAGTTAAAAAATAACGGTATTTTCATCAGCAACGGTTGATAAATTGATAATTTTTGCTGTTTTTCAATTCATGAACCGTTTCTTTAATACTCAGATTAAGCGAAACGATTAGGGAATTCATTCACCTTTTATGCACATATACGTGCCTAATTTGGATGGTGCGATCGCATAATAGTACGTGCTATTTTACAGAAAACTGCATATAAGATTTTGTAATGTTGCCCATCAAAAATATAAATATGCCTCACGCACAGGCGCATTCCACGCAATAGTTCCCGCTTTGTTCGCTCGATTTTATCCAAAATTAAGAACTCGGTTTTCTTTATCCGCCAAAAACCCTGGCTTTTTGGCACATCTTTTTCCACAAATTATCCAATCTTGTGGGGCGGGCAACATGAGCGCCCAGTTTATATGGCGCTCATGTTGCCCACCCCACAATCAATAATTGAATATTTTTTTGGAAGTCCCTAAACTTTGGAGTCAGCCCGTCCTTATGAAGGGAGGATGATTACAAAGGTTAAATGGTTGAACGAGGCCAAGATGTCAACTTTAAAGGTTTTAGGGGCTGTAGAGATAAATTCAGAATGTTCAATGACTGTCAACTTTCGCTAAATTGGAAAAAGGAAAACTCAAGGAAATCTTAAATGTCAGCACAATTGTTACTGGTGGATGATGAACCAGGGATACGGGAAGCCGTGAAAGACTATTTGCAAGAGAGCGGTTTCAGCGTTCAAGTCGCCAGTAACGCCCTTGAAGGTTGGGAATGGATGCAGATGAATACACCTGACTTAGTGATATCCGATGTCATGATGCCCCAAGTGGATGGTTATCAGTTCCTCAAGCAACTGCGAGAAGACCCGCGCTTTCAAGCATTGCCAGTAGTATTTTTAACTGCTAAGGGTATGACTGGCGATCGCATCCAAGGCTATCATGCTGGTGTTGATGCCTATTTACCCAAACCTTTTGATCCTGATGAGTTAGTGGCTATAGTCGAAAATTTACTAGCCCGCCGCGATGCTAAGGCTAAAACTACAGGAGATGACGCTGAAACACCCGATCTTGCTGAACTAGCCAATCAGATTGCCCAAATTAAAGCATTATTAACCCAAAGAAATGCCATTTCCCAATCGCCAGCCCCTTTTAAAATTGATTTGACTCCTAGAGAACAGAGTGTTTTAAACTTGGTCGCTGAAGGGTTGATGAATAAAGAAATCGCCCGTCGTTTGGAAACCAGCGTCCGCAATGTAGAAAAGTACGTCAGCCGTTTGTTTAGTAAAACTGGCACTAACAGCCGTACAGAGTTAGTTCGTTTTGCTCTAGAACACGGTCTGGCTAAATAGGTATTGGGCATTGGGCATGGGGCATTGGGCATTGGGCATTGGGCATTGGGCATTGATTATATTGTTTTCTCCATCCCCCTCATTCCCCTCTGCTCCCCTGCTCCCTGCCCTCTGCCTCTGGGTAATTAGTAATAGGTAACTGGCTGCTAAACCATAACCTAATACTGGTAATAGATAAAACATAAGTATTTCGGCAAATCAGGCACTTAGCTAAAGCAAAAAGCTAAAAGCAAGGTTATTTATGTTTACTTTGGTCTTTTAGGTTTTCATTGGATTTGCGCCTGTTGTCCAATTCCCCATCTGTAAAGACACAGGTTTTTCTTCCTGCAATTTTCTGATAAAAACTCGGTAAAATGCACCCGGTTGAGTTGGCTCTCAGATTCTACCAGTACCCTTTGCTACAAAGTTTTTTAATAGAGGAAACTGTTCCTGGGACTTTGTGCTGCTAAATAAGACTTTCACAAAGTAGAAATCATAATATTTTGATGAATTCTACTTGCTGCTTAGTTTTTATTGCAACGGGGCTATGGGATCAACATTTGATTTGATGCCCAATTCATGCTTCTCGCTACTTAAATTACACATTTAAGTAGGTGGATTTTCAGCAGCATTACGCAAGCGCATAAGCTGACGGCGCATTTGAGGTGAAGCTTTAAACTCAGATACTTCCTGCGCTTTAACGGACGCTTGTAGCGTCTCTAGAAAGTCATCAGAACCTTCGGTTAAAGCATCAAGTAGCACTTGTAAGAGTTGCTCGCGATCGCTCAATAGACTCTTTTCCTCAATCAACCGGAACTTGAGATGGATTTCGCACTCATAAACACCTACTTCGAGATTATTTATCTGGCGTGGTAATGCTTTGGAGTTCATAACTATTGAGATTCCTTTACTTGGTTGTCATGAGGGTAAGGAGGTAGATGTCCAGCAAAAATTCTTTATATCTCTTTTGAATCCAAAGTGCTTGAATTAAGAATTTTTCTTCATCAATCACTTTTGTAATCCATTTCACTCTCCTGTGTTTTATTTACAAGCTAAATTTTCACTGTCTAGATTTTGATGTTCCTGTGCCAGATGTAGCTTATGGTAAGCCATAACTATTATTCAGTTTTTAAGATTCTACACAATAAAGTTTCTGTAAGAAGTTGTTCAACCTTTTTAAAGCTTTTTACATCAACTTTATGTGAACGTCAATAACAGTTGGACTTGTTACTTTAATTTTGGTGTTTATACGTAAGTAAAATCGCTTAATTTTTTTGAACTTATTAAAGCCAGAGGTCGATGTAGCACTATTCAGTGAAATTACTTGATGTACGTTTTTTGCAATAGAAAATTCCAAAGAAATTCGTCAGCAGAATTATTAAGGTAAAAACTTTTGTTCTCCAGAAAAAAATGTACACAGATCAAATTATTCCTTGTGAATGCTTCATCTTACTGGCTTTTAGGCTTTATGAGTAAGAAAACCCTAGCAGTAGTTAAGATTCACACACCACTTTGACTTGTTTGTATACCCTAAATGAAAAAGTAATTTTTACAGAAAAATAATTGCACTACTGACAGTACTAGCTGCTAAATGTGTCTTGAACTCATAACAGAAGTAGTAAGTTAATTCAGTACAGGTGATATTTTTACTTATGCCCATTCAATATACCCTTTTGAAACTGCGTTCAAAGCTTGTAAATTGAGAGCATTCAAGCTTGAATATAGCGTTTACAATAATTTCAGTGTAATCCACCCAAATCTTACACCCTTTTATGGATAACCCGATGCTGCTCAAGTCCACAACCCGTCATGTCCGCATTTTTGCAGGCGAAATTGACCGGGATGGCGACCTAGTTCCAAGTCAACAGGTCTTAACGTTAGATATTGACCCAGATAACGAATTTAACTGGAATGAAGACGCGCTGCAAAAAGTTTATCGAAAATTTGATGAACTAGTAGAAGCATCCAGTGGCGCAGACCTCACGGACTATAATTTGCGCCGTGTGGGGTCAGACTTAGAGCATTATCTGCGATCGCTCCTGCAAGGCGGCGAAATCAGCTACAATCTGTCTGCGCGCGTTACCAACTACAGCATGGGAGTCCCCCAAGTTGCAATTGACGACAAACAAGTAAGCTAAAAAGTTGCTAAGAGTCTGGCTGAACCCTTCTGACAATTCAAGCAACTCATCAGCAAAATCCCCCTTCCCGACGTAGGAAGGGGAAATTCATCTGGTACTTTTGCCAAAATTATATTTGCTATTCTTAATTCTTAATTAAAGTTAATTGTTGCTATCCTACTTATAAACTAAATAAATCCCAATATTCTCTGCCTCTTGATGATGCGATAATTCAGCAAAAGCTTGGGGTGCAGTTATGCTTGGGTTATGCTTTGTTAACAGGGTTGGAGCTAGTTGCTTTGGCGATTGAGAGTCACAGAGCAATAGAAGCTATGATGAGGCTGGAGGGTTGACTTAGGAGCGTGTTTTTTAGATAAGTTAAGTATTAGCACCTGCTGATATCCGCCAGCTAAAATCATCATCTAAAGTCTGGGTATGTCAATTTTAAGAAAGATGAGCGGTCTAGATTGTCCCTACTAATGCTGTTAAAGAAATTGCCAATCGCTGATCGGTGCGAAAACTATGGAAAATGACGCGGCAACGCTCTACTGTCCAAACGAAAATTGTCAGGCTGCCAACCCCCTGACTCACAAGTTTTGCCAGCGATGTTCCACGCCCTTACCCAAAAATTATCTCTGGGCTGTGGTAGATGGCCCAAGTGTGGGTAGCCCTGGAGAAATATTAGCCGATCGCTATTTAGTCGTTGATAAATTTATTCTTTTAGACACGAAACCTGGTTTCTTAGCGCTAACACCTGAGTTAGAGAATTTACAGCCTCTAAGAGCTTACCTGAGACTCATTCCCTATCGCTTACACGTACCACAGGTATATGGAGTGATTTTTATAGCTGACGGATCTTCCCATGAAAGAGAAATATTACTCTTAGAAAAACCGCCACTATTTAAACCGCCACTATTAGTAGATGACACAATCCAAGTATATTTGGGCAGCGAGTTAACCACCGCTTGGCGTGATGCAACATCGATGCGCCAACTCAATTGGTTATGGCAAATAGCTCATCTGTGGCAACCTCTGGCAAGTGAAGGTGTCGCTTCTAGCTTGCTTGACTCATCTGTATTACGGGTAGAAGGATCGTTAGTCCGGTTGTTGGATTTGCGTTTCGACAGCGAAATATCACCAGAATTGCCGCAGTTAGGTGAATTTTGGCAGCAGTTGGTTAGTGATAGCAAACCAGCCATAACTGAATTTGTTGAGCAGGTTAGCCTTTCTTTAATTCAGGGAGAGATTAACTCAACTGACCAATTGATTACAGTTTTAGATCAGGGACTGGCACAATTAGGGCGATCGCAAACGCCCACGATCAAAATTATCACCAAAACCGACACTGGCCCAAGTCGCCAACGCAACGAAGATGCCTGTAGCCCTCCCAGTGGAACTCTGATCAGCAAACCACCCCAGCCAACAGCTTTAGCAATCGTCTGTGATGGCATCGGTGGTCACGAAGGTGGCAATGTCGCCTCAAATTTAGCCATTGAAACGATCCAGCAGCAGGTACAGCAATTAACAAAAGTTCCCTACGACCACATAGACCCCTCACTACTGCTGAATGACCTAGAAAAAGCAGTGGCAATTGCCAATGACAAAATTAGTCAGCGCAATGACAGTGAAAATCGCCAAGGGCGGCAGCGTATGGGCACAACTTTAGTCATGGCATTGCCTGTTGCACACGAAATGTACATTACCCATGTAGGTGATAGTCGTGCTTACTGGATTACCCGCCAAGGCTGTTATCAAGTCACCCTTGATGATGATGTCGCTTCCCGTGAGGTGCGGCTAGGCTATGCCATTTACCGCGATGCTGTACAACAAAGTTCTGCTGGCTCTCTCGTCCAGGCTTTGGGTATGGGGCCCAGCACTTCATTGCATCCCACCTCGGCACGGTTTATGCTCGACGAAGATGCGATTTTTCTGCTCACATCCGATGGTTTGAGTGATTTTGATCGGGTGGAGGAATACTGGGAAACAGAAATTTTGCCGATTCTACTTGGGGAAGCAAACATCGCCAATGTTGCCGATAGATTAATCGAAATCGCTAATACTAAAAACGGACACGATAATGTCACCATCGCTTTAGTCCATTATCAAGTCCAATACTGGGAACCAGAAATTACGATCAAAGCCTTCATTCCAGAGAGTTATTCTGCCAAAACTGTTGATTTTGCATCCAGGGCAACAGATGCAAGCCTTTTAGGTAGCCCAAACCACAAAACTCAGGTGATTCCCGACACTGAGCCTGCTAAAAATCGCCAATTACCGCTACAGTGGATTGTTCCTTTAATATTTGTGGTGATAGCAGGCTCTTTAGGATTGTTCGTGAAGGAATTGCGATCGCCATCAGGCTTACTTCCATTTCTTCCCAATCCCACCCCAACTCAAAAGCCTACCACCCAAGCAACACCCGCAGCGCGATCGCTTGATAACCTTTCTCCAGGCTGGGTAATTAAAACTAACAATCAAATCTCCTTGGGAAACAAGCAATCACTTCCCCCTGGAGCTTTTTTACAAGTTATCAACACAAATCCAAATCCAAAACCTGCTTCTGGAAATCTTTCGGTTTCTATGCAAGTCTGTCCAAGTAAAAACACACAAACTCCAGCTAATACTAATAAACCACCAGTAACTTCCTCAGTTCCACCCAATTTGAAACCTTTACCGCAAACAGTATTGCTGGAATTATCCCAACTAAAACGCTTTGGTGTATCTGTTTTACAATCAGATGTACCAAATCCCTGTCCAACCGTCACGCAACCGCCAGCTACTCCATCAGCTGACACCAGTCCAACTTAATTAAATACTCGATAAACTAGTAAAAACCTGGAATAATAACAAGTAACAATCAAAGTAAAAACTTACAAGGTTAAAAACTAGAAAATTTTCACCTTGAAGAATTGTTATTTTAAATTATCAAGAAAGGCAGGAGGACGTTCGGTGATCGCTCAGTCGAGCCGCAGAGGGCAGTTCTTCCTGGAGAAAAACTACCTGATGTTCGTGGACTCGCTTGCCGCCAGCGCTATCCTACCTCCTGCCTCCTTCCATTGTTTTTAGCTTTTAGTTTTATGAATCCATGCCATCCCTGAATTTGGCGATCGCCCGTCTCTTAAACACTGGCACTGACAACTTCGCCATTTGGGTGGTCAAGGCTCCCTATCCCAGTGGCTACGTTTTACGTGACTGTGTGTGGCCTGTTGAACTTAATCAAGTCTGGCAAGAATGGCAGCAGATGTTTGCTGGCCATAGTCGGCTAGATATTTCCCCAAACTCAACATCTCAAAAGCCGAACCAATTCTCCATAGATTGGATTTCGCCTCCTTCTGGTCAAACCACTGGGCCTTACAGCAGTCGTCTGATGCAATACTTGGGAATGAATTTATGGCGCTGGGTATTTGACGGGCAAATTCTCGGTAGTCTAGAACGCAGTCGCGGGATTGCTATGGGTCAGCATACACGTTTGCGCTTTCGGCTAGAAATTCGTGACCCGGATCTCATCGCTCTGCCTTGGGAAATTATGCAGCGTGAGCCTGGTCAATCGGCAATGTCTCTCTCCCAAGATTTGCTATTTAGTCGTACCAGCAGTGAAGTTGACCCATTACCGTATTTGCGAACTGACCAGGCTTTAAGCATTTTGCTGGTTTTAGGTCATGATGAAAAGCTGCAACTAGAACAAGAAGCAGCAATTTTACAGCAAAGTCTTGTAGATACACCTGTGGGTGGTAATTCTCAAAGATATGCACCTTGTATAGTAAATAAACTCATACAACCAACTCCACAAGAGTTGATTCAAGAATTAGAAACCAAAGCATACAATGTTTTCTTTTACGCTGGACATGGTTTGCCAGGAGCAGATGGAGGATTACTGTTTTTGCGACCAGATATGCCCCTGAATGGGATAGAATTGGCGCAAGTATTGACCCGTACAGGTGTGAAACTAGCACTTTTCAACGCCTGTTGGGGCGCACAACCAGCTGCTATTAATCATCAAGCCATACCTGCCAGTAGTTTAGCCGAAGTACTAATTCGTCATGGCGTGCCTGCCGTTTTGGGGATGCGCGATGAAATCGCCGATCACGAAAGCCACAGTTTTATTCAAGCGTTTACCGAAGCTTTGCGATCGCACAAACCCATAGATGAAGCCGTATCACTGGCTAGGCAAGAGTTATTAACACTGTATAAATTTAATCAACCAGCTTGGACTTTGCCTGTTCTCTACCTGCATCCAGATTTTAATGGCGAACTCATTAAGAATTTAGATGAAGGTATTACCGAACTACCAGACACAGCCATTCCTGATATAGGTTCACCGCTTCCGACTGCTTCGTTGCGATCGCTCACTCCAAAAGGTAAAACCTGGTTGTTGCGTTATGGAGTTACCCGTATTGGTCGCACGAAAGATAATGATATTGTCATTGCCGAACCATCTGTATCCAAACGCCACGCCGAAATCTTCTGCCGTAATACTCTTACTGATGCTACATTGGTGCGAACTTATTATTTGCAAGATTTTTCCACATACGGTACAACCTGGTTTTTAGGCCCTAATGGATGGCAACAAATCCTCCGAGAGGAAGTACCCCTGAAATCGGGAATGCAGTTAAAGTTTGGAAGTGCTAGAGGCGAAACCTGGGAGTTTATTATTGAAGACTCCTAGTATAGCTATTGCAGAAATAGATTTTCATGTTTAACATCAGCTTTTAAAATCTATTTTTTCCAGAGAAAAAATCAACTGTTTTTGCGGAAATCTCTTGTAAGGAATTGTAGTTGTCAATACCACCAAATAATCGGGAGAAAATAAAAAATGGCTAAAAAAATTAACGGCTCAGACACCTTCTCTTCTTTGCCATCTCAAGTAGATTTAGATATATTAGAAGCCCTACTAGAACCAGACGATGCTACCTATCCCTGGAATCCAGCTGATGAAGAATCAGAAGCTTATTTTCATGAATTAGAACAACAGTTCGGAATGCAGGATTTACTTGAGGAAGAACTGACGACGCGATCGCAAGATTTTTATAGCAATCTGGATACACTTTGGTCTAATATCTCCCTTACGTCAAGCTATAATGACAATCCCCAACTGTCGCTAGTGCTGAATCTTCAAGAAACACTACGTACTACTTTTGCCGCCTGTGTCCCCCAAACATTGCTCAATACCATCGCCCAGAAAGCTGCTGAAATTTTTGCTGCCCAGCAATCAATAGGTGAACAACTAGTTGAGTGTGTTCAGACAGTGTTACCAACTTGGGGAACTGAGGATCTTTTAGTTTTAGCTCGTCCTTTTGCTTACGCTATGCGAAGTAGCGAATCGAAAAACGCGGCATCTGCCATCAGTAATCTAAACAATAGCGAGTGGACAGCTTTATCAGAAGTAGAGAAAGCAAAAGTCACTTTAGCGATCGCTTCTTATGCTTTTACTCAACTCAATCAGTCTCAGTCTGAACTATAAAATCGGGAATCAGTGACAATTGATCGGTAACGGGCAATAGAAAATTAGAGAAAGCCAAAATTTTCATCATACGCTGTGTTCGCATAGCCCACGCTTTGTAATCGCTATACGTTTTAGAGTCATCTCTTGCAAAGATGTTGATTTACATTCCACAGAGGCGCAAAAAAAAGAATCGAAAATCAAGACTTTTGCAAGAAGTTTAATGATTTTTATTTTTTAGGCATAGTTACCCCAGAGTAAATTTACAATACGCTTATTTTCTAACTACGCCATCTATCCAAAGATATAAATATTCAAATTATTCCCTTGCTCCTCTGCTCCCTAATTCCAGCTTCTTCATCTCTTATTTTGGGCCTAGAAATCGGGTAGCGAAATTTTGCGATCGCGTAGGTGATAGCGCCCGTGCCTTGAGAATTGCCGCCATCAAAAATGCGTAAGATAACACCCCAACAACTACCAACAGCAAGGCATTAATAGATCCTGTCGCATTCCACAGAGCATGGAGCGCAGCAGCACTAAGATAACCAATAGAAAGAATTTGCCAACTTCTACTGGGCTTGAGAACAGCCAATCCGATAAAATAGCCCAGGTAACCACTATAAGCCATGTGTCCTGCTACAGAGCCTAAAATTCTCGGAATTAGCAGTTGTAAACCCGCTAGTTGGCCAGCAGCACCTATGCCTACCTGTTGTGCAATATCGGGCACATATTGTCCAAGAGTTTCCAATAGAGTGAAACCCACAGCAGAAGCCGTTCCCAGGAGAATACCATCTAGGGGTTCCCAAACGCCAATCTTTTCACGCCAAGGTGAAGATAACATTCTACCGATGGCAAATGCCCCTAACACAGGTAATGCCTTAAGTAATTCCTCCATCAACCCAGCACCAAAAAACATCCGTACCAGTAACTCTGTGAAGGTGGTCGATTCTTGGGGTGAGGGCAAGTTTCCCGGAAGAATACCGCGAAACACGAAAATAAATACATCCAATAGTGGACTGAGTAAAATCAACGTTGTACTCAATGCCGCAGCCATTAGCACCCACCAAGGCTTTTGTTTACCGCAAAGTTGGTAAACAAAATAGTAGGCAGCGAAGGCGATATAAGTTGCAACGATAATTTGATTAGCTTGGGGCTGACCGACTGTAGCAAACATTAACACTACAAAGATTACGGTCAGTATTCCCGGTACGAGGTAAGCTTTCCGAGTTAAATCTTTACCAGTGGAAATAATGGGGAAAAGCTGAGTGAAGCTAACAGAATCTGGCTGCTTTAATTGCGTGTGGCCGTGGTAATTTGTTGCCGAAGGTAATGGTGTAACTTGGTTAACTGTTGTGGCCGGAGCTTGATAAGTATATTCGTACTCAAAAACGTATTGCGGGCCATCAGCACCTAGAGAAATGCGATCGCCTGGGTGCAATTCCTGACATTCATACAAGCGTTGTCCATTCAAATAAGTACCATTAGCACTATTTAAATCACAAAGCACCCAGCTGAATTTGCTATCTGGCGATAAAGAGAGGGGACGAACCACCGCATGACGACGAGATACCATCCGGTACATCATGGCATCCAAGACAACTTGGCAGCTGGGGTCGCGTCCAATTACCATCTCTTTGCTGGGGGGCAGCGAGTAGCGAGATTCTGATCCAGAAGCTGCCCCATTACCAGACACTAGCCGCAGAAATGCATTATGTCTTGCGTTTTTGCCTGTCATCGAGTTAGTGTGCGTTTCTAAACTAATTCTTCTTCATATAATTTGGCAGCAGGACTAACCTTAGCCACATTAACAGCAGCATTGCTAAATCCACTATAGCTTCACTTACTGCTAAGAAATTTAAAATTCTAGAAGGGAAATTTCAAATTGTTTCACCTAATGTTAATAAGTATTCCATGTACTGAGAGTTTGTCCTAAATGGGCTTGTCATGCGGATGAATCAGACTATATGATTTGTCTGCTTTTGACATCCTAGCGGTAAATTTCATCCAAAGCAATTTATCAAAAAACAGTAGTTTTTACTGCATTTAGTTTCATTTAGAAAATATATAATTTCTGGCGGTCTGTTGCGAGCTAGTATGATCTTCTTCCAAAGGGACAGGGCTAGCGCTTTTCCTTCTCTACGAGAGGCTGCGCCCTAAGCGGAGCTATGCCGCAGGCTTTACGGAACGTTCAGCGAACGCAAAGCGTTTCGCTGAGAAGGGGTTTCCCCATGAGTAACTGGCGTTAGCAAAGCGGTAGCGAGTACTCAAGCGTTTGTAGGAGCGTCACCTGGAAGGTCAGTTGTTTTTGCCACAGTCTATTTGAAGCACGGAGTAGGTAAATAAACGTCTAGAATCAATATTTATCACTTGTTTATAAAATAAATATTAATTTAGAGTTGAGTCTATTAGGCGTGAGCAGATGCACGAATTTTTGACACATTACTAGCAATAATTCTGCGGTAATGTATCATTTCATGGTGGCAAGTTAACAAAGTGTAATGCACTGAACATATTTGTTCTGTAATTAAAGCAGATTAAATTCTGCGATCGCTCTTTTAAAGTTTTTGCTTTCATGTCCTGGGCGACTGAGTTTAATTAAGGCAAAACGCTGTAAGGGCTTTAAAGCTTCCCAATGTTGTGGTGTCAGGGTTACACCTATTTCTTCAGCTTTTTCCAGGAGGCTAGGTGGTACAGTACTAGAGTCTAGCCATGCAGGATGTGGCTCAATGGGTAATTTTGTAGCTGGTATACCCGTGCGTTCTAGAATTAATTGTTCGATATGTTCGCGATAAGACTGAATTTCCGTTTCTGTAGTGCAAGGTAACTCGACTAAAGCTTGACGCTCGGCTGTAGTCATTTGATTCCAATCAGATAGTTTTAGCTTAATGCCACAAGTATCTAAATTGCAACGCACCTGCATGGGGATACAACGCAGGGAATCAACAAAGTCTGCTTCAAATTGAAAAAAATATGTCATAGTCAAGTATGCAAAATATAATTATTTAAAATTAACGATTTTAAACGATCGATAATTTTTTAGATTCAGTTACAAAAATTAGTAATTAAAAATAAGACTTAAGTAGCAATCGCACACTAGTTATCTCTCAAAAATCCAGTTTTGGCTGTTCTTAATTATCCAGTATACTTTATTATTTGGGGGTAGATTTAGATCAAACTATATCTCCCTAATTATTATAGCCGAAAATATCTGAATCAAGCTCTATTGTTAACGAGTGTTTCTGTCATTACTGAGGCGTATTATTAAATAACTAATTGAGAGGGCGAGAATAGCAATTCCTAAACCAATTATATCAATACCTGAAACTTTTTCTAAATCAAGAATAATAATTTTTCTGGCTACAGCAATCAAAGAAGTGACAATAACTAATTCAACCTGAAAAACGTGCTTTCGCAAATAAGCTGTGATATTTTCTAAAATTTCTAAAGCAATTAAAATATTCAAAAACAACCCAAAAATCTTATACAAGGTTGTGTTAAACTTAGCATAAGGGGCTGTCAATAACTCTCTAAAAATAAAAACTGCTAAGTCTCCGATCGCAACCAAAATTACAACTACCATAAAAATAGATAGAACTTTAGAAACTAGCACCTCTATGTTTTCAATGATGTGCATGAAGTTCTCATCTTTGGTAGCTCCGAGAATTTGCCTCATTAACTTTTTCATTTGCTGCACCTGATTTTTAAATAAAAGAAAATCCCATAGATAAATCTAGAGGATTAAAAAAAGATGATTTGTAAGTTTACTATCTGATTTTTATTCTTTCCCATAGCTTAATCCGGCGCTAGTCAAACCTCTGCTTACTAGCAATTTAGCCTCTTTATATATGGTAATTGCTATGAGTCAAGAGTAGAGAGCCATAAAAAATGATAATAACTATTGGTTATTTATTATTGACTAAATTACTTATTAGTGATTGTTAATTACCTCTTGAGAGATATACTTTGCAGCTTACCATTGTAATGACTGGAATTGATAATCTTTGACTGCAACTTCTACAGAAATCGGAATCAGCTGCACAGCACAGGCTTTTAATTCTGGTTGCAGCGAATCCGGGCAAGATTCTGGATGGGTGAGGGCGTTAGCTTCGGCATTATCAGCCCACAGCGAACCCCAGTGCATAGGGACAAATACCGTACCAGGTGCGATCGCTTTTGTCACTTTAGCAGGAAACTGAGCTTTACCCCGACGCGATCGCACTTGCACAGATTGGTTATCTACAATACCTAACTTCGCCGCATCACGGGGATGAATTTCGATAAACGGTTCAGGGTGCATTTTGCAAATTTTTTCAATGCGACCGGTGCGTGTCTGGGTATGCCAATGTCCGTAAAGTCGCCCATTAGTTAGCACAAAAGGATAATCTGGGTCTGGTGGTTCTGCCAATCCCTTTGAGTAATATGCCCCAAATTGAGCGCGTCCATCAGGGGTATGAAAGCGTAAATCAGTGTAGAGCCGTTTTCCCGTTCTCAGTGTATGGTACTTAAGCTTCTTTCCGGCTTCTTTTTGAGAGAAAGTTTCTTCTTCTGGTTGAAAACTTAAGAGTCCTGTTTCAGTATCGATAAATACTGACTCTACTTTCTTGGCTGGGTAAGGCCATTGAGTCGGGCCTTGTGTCAATTGCTCATGACTGATACCTGTCATATCGCAGGGGCGATTTTGAGTTAATTGGACGAATTCAGCATAAACTTCAGCCGAATTAGCAAAGGCGAACTCTTTTTCAAAACCTAATCTGCGTCCAACTTCAGCGAAAATTTCCCAATCGGCTTTAGCTTCTCTTGGCGGTTGGCGAAATGCTTGACACAAAGTTACCACCCGTTCGGAGTTTGTCATCACACCAGTTTTTTCACCCCACTGGGCTGCTGGTAACAAAACGTGAGCGTAGGCAGAGGTTTCTGTGGGATAATAAGCATCTTGGTAAATGGTAAAAGGCGATCGCAACAATGCCTTCTTAGTTCGCTCCAAATCTGGCATACTTACAGCTGGATTAGTAGCTGCAATCCACAATAACCCGACAGCATCATTTTCCAAGCCAGTAATCATGTCCCAAGCAGTCAAACCGGGATTGGGCGAAATCTGTCCTGGTTTGAGTCCCCAAAACTCCTCAACTTCTGCCCGATGCTGGGGATTTTTCACTACCCGATAACCCGGTAATAAATGCGCCAAACCTCCGGCTTCCCTTCCCCCCATTGCGTTCGGCTGTCCGGTGAGCGAAAAAGGGCCAGCCCCAGGTTTGCCGATTTGTCCAGTCATCAGATGCAGGTTGATGATAGTTCTTACCTTGGCCGTCCCTTCTGACGATTGATTCACACCCATTGACCACAAAGACAGTACCCGCCGAGATTCACCCCAGTAGCGTGCTGCTGTTTCTAAATCTTCAATACTGATTCCGCATTGACGAGCCACGACTTCTGGGGGATAGTGGCGAATTACCTCAGCATAAGCCGGAAAGTTGCTGGTGCAGTCGTCCATGAACATGGTATCGATATAGTTCCAGCGCATCAATAAGTGGGCGATGCCGTTTAACAAATCGATATCTGTACCGGGACGAATGGCTAAATGCAAGTCGGCGGCTTCGGCGGTTGGTGTGCGTCGGGGATCAACCACGATCATTTTGACTTTGCGGTTTTTTTTGTGATATTTCTCCAGTCGGTTAAAAACTATGGGGTGACATTCGGCTGTATTAGTACCAATTAAAAATGCACAGTCAGTTAACTCTAGGTCTTCGTAACAACATGGGGGCCCATCTGCGCCAAAGCTTTGAATGTAGCCAGCTACAGCACTAGACATACATAAACGGGAGTTGGCATCAAAATTATTAGTACCCAGACAGCCTTTCATAAGCTTCTGGGCTATGTAGTAGTCTTCGGTTTGAAACTGACCGGAACCGTACATACATAAGGCTTCTGGCCCTTGGGTGAAGCGGACTGTTTGAATGCGCTGCGCGATGAGATTAAAAGCTTCATCCCAACTAACGCGCCGAAACTCTTGATCTAAAGAGTCTCGCACCATTGGGTAATGTAATCTATTTTTATCTAAAGATTCTGCGATCGTTGCGCCTTTGACACAAACCATTCCTTGACTAGATGGATGGGCTTTATCACCGCGCACCCGCCAAGTCGGATTTCCTTGACCATCTCGATTAGTTGCTTTGCCAAGTTGGGCTGGGGGTGAAACTTCTAGTCCACAGCCAACACCACAGTAAGGACAAAGAGTTTTGGTAAATTCACTCATGGCAGTTGTACCATTTTGTTATTTGGATTGTGCAACCTCAAATGCAGCGCCAGCATGAGAAATTTATATGTTGCACACAATTTTTGGATAAAGATATTAATACGCTGAGATTAAAGTTATGTAAGTTGGGTTTTGCTGCCCTCATCCCAAAATTTATCGCTAATTATTGAGGTTTGTCCTCAACCCAACCTACTACTGCGTAGGTTGGGTTAATTTTTACTGGTCTCGCATTAACAATGTGGGTCGATACATTAAGATTGCAAGCTTTGCATTAACAATGCAGGTCGATACATTAAGATTGCAAGCTTTGCATTAACAATGCAGGTCGATGCATTAAGATTGCAAATCTTGCATTAACAATGCAGGTCGATACATTAAGATTGCGGGTCGATACATTAACATTGCAGGTCAAGAATTTAGGTAAGCGAGGAGAGGAGAGTTTGATGTAAATCAAAGATGGGGTGGGTTCTTATTTTTGATTTTTGTAAGAAACTCCATGAGTCGTACTCACAATGAGCAATGAAAATTCCTTTTCCCCATTCCTTATTTACAAGGTAGGTTTATTCTTTGGCTAAAAAGCTAGGGTTTTGAGTTGTGGTTTCTGGTAATTCACCTTCATAAGCTGCGGCAAAAGAACCTTTTGGTTCTTTGAGGAAGAAGGCACACATAAAAGCACAGATTAGTGCAGCTATACCCATTGTGGTAAATAGTGTGGGAGCGTCGGTTAAGCTAAAAATTGTCAGGTAAACCACACCGCCAAAATTACCGTAAGCTCCCACATTGCCGGCAATTTGTCCAGTGGCTTCCTTCTTAATCATGGGTACGATGCTGTAGGTTGCACCGCAACCAGCTTGAGCAAAGTAAGCGGCAAACATTGTAACTGCGATCGCTAGCGGAATTGGCCAGTTACCATTAATAAAATGTGCAATCAAATAACTAACTCCAATGCCAGCACTAATAATTGTCATTGTCCATTTACGGGAGCTAAATTTATCAGAAATTAAGCCACCACTGGGACGAGAAACCAAATTTAAGAACGGATAGGTAGCAGCAATCATCCCAGCTACAACATGCTCTAAAGCAAAAGTTTTTTCAAAAAATGCTGGGAGCATAGAAACAACTGCCAGTTCGCTCCCAAAGTTAGTTATGTAAGTGAATTCGAGTAAAGCTACTTGACCAAATTGAAAGCGTTCAGATGCAGGGTAAGTTTTCTTGCCAATTAGAAGTTCTCGATTTACTTCCCAAGCTTTATAACTTTGGTAAGCAAACAATCCTGCTAATACCAACCAAGTCAAATACATTTGACTTAGAGTTAGGAAGTGAATTTTCTTTTGTTCTAAGCGCCAAGCCAATAAACCCAAGGCGAAAATCAAACCGAAATTCGAGATCATCATCGCCCAGAAGCTTTTAATACTGGTCACTTCCAGGGAACCATTCTTTTTAGGTTTATTGTAGACTTTGCCTGTGGGCGTATCTTGGACAGTGTTGTAATAAATTACGCCATAGATAGCTGTAATGATACCTGTAAGTGCGATCGCTAATCGCCAGTTAGAAGCACCACCAGAGAAAAAGCTAGTAGAAATTGCAAGTATCGGTAAGGCAAACTCTGCGCCAAAAGCTCCGAAGTTGCCCCAACCGCCATAAATGCCTTGAGCAATTCCCATCTCTTTCGGTTGGAACCATTCTGCCACCATGCGGATACCGACAACAAACCCAGACCCGACAATTCCCATCAGCAAACGACTGATGACTAATTGATTAAAATCTTGCGCTAGCGCTGTTGCTAAACAAGGAACAACTGCAAACATCAGCAAGATTGAGTAGGTGATTCTGGGGCCAAAACGATCCAGAAGCATCCCAATGATTAACCGGGCGGGAATTGTGAGAGCGAGGTTACAAATGCCCAAGGTTTTGATTTGCTCAGGCGCTAAACTTAGCTCTTTGCCAATGGTTGTAGCGAAGGGAGCAAAGTTAAACCAACAGACAAAGGTGAGAAAGAAAGCAAACCAAGTCTGATGTAAGATGCGGTAGCGATCGCTGAATGAAAATAATTTTTTAAGCATTCTAATTGAAGAGGTAAAGAAGTGCGGGAGATTGTAAAACTGTTGGGTTAGCTTGTTTATCGAACAAAGATCCCCCCAACCCCCCTTAAAAAGGGTGGCTATTTTCTTCCTTTACCCCCTTCTTAAGGGAGTCGCCA
Organism: Nostoc sp. LEGE 12450; assembly: GCF_015206895.1. Taxonomy (GTDB): domain Bacteria; phylum Cyanobacteriota; class Cyanobacteriia; order Cyanobacteriales; family Nostocaceae; genus Nostoc. Next base: position 58,748 of record NZ_JADEXU010000021.1, read on the forward strand.
CAGGCGGGGGAATCTTATTTTCGGAAATACCAGTTACTAACCGCTAATTACTAAGGCTTCTTGCTTGAGTTTTGCCCCAAAGTTTTTGATTAGTAAGTCTTGCAATAATGGCTGCAAGTCTTCGCACGGTAAGCCTTTGATAACGCAAGTTCCTAAATGAGCGTCTTTGCCGACTTTACCGCCCATATATATATCAACACCTTCCAAGGTTTTGCCATTTTTACGAGTTTTGGTTCCCATTAAGCCGATGTCTGCAACTTGGGGCTGGCCGCAAGAGTTGGGGCAACCTGTCCAGTGAATTCGGACTGGATTGGTGAAGATTAAGTCTGCTTCTAAGGCTTTAATCATTTCCAGGGCGCGGTTTTTGGTTTCGATGAGAGCGAAGTTGCAAAATTGTGCGCCTGTGCAAGATACTAGCGATCGCGCCAGTAAACCTGGATCAATAGAGAACCTTTCTAGTAATGGTTCTGTTAAAAATGTTGCTAACCGCGAGTCAGAAATGTTGGGGATGACGATGTTTTGCTCAACTGTAAAGCGAATTTCGCCACTGCCATAAACTTCTGCCATACGTGCAATTTCAAACATATCTTCGGCATACAACCGACCGACGGGAATATTTAAACCTGCGTAATTTAATCCCGTTTGCTTTTGTTTATATACTCCGAGATGGTCGCGTTTTTCCCAGTCGATCTCGTCTTTTGCGGCTGCGGGTAATAATGATTTACCCAAACGGCTTTCTACTTCTGCTCGAAACTTCTCTACACCCCATTCATCAATTAGCCACATCAAGCGGGATTTTTGCCGATTGGCACGCGGCCCGTTGTCACGAAAGACTTCCAAAACTGCTCTACATACAGCTACCACATCTTCTGGAGCCACCCAAGCATTTAGAGGAATCGCCGCCTCACAACGTTTAGCTGAGAAAAAGCCACCGACGAGGATGTTAAAGCCAAATATCGGCGATTGAGACAATTCTTGCCCAGTCGCTTCCTTAAATGCTGGAACAAAAGCTAAATCGTTAATTTCAGCGTGAACTGAATTGTCTCTTCCACCTGCGATCGCAATGTTAAATTTCCGTGGTAAGTTGCTAAACTCTGGGTTTCCTTCACCTTTGTTGGTGAGCATATCTTGAATTTGTTGTATCAACTCTCGTGTGTCGTACAACTCATCTGCATCTAAACCCGCTACCGGATCGCCTGTAATATTGCGGATGTTATCCATCCCTGATTGGATAGTGGTTAAACCAACTGCGTGAAATCTATTAAAGATATCTGGTAAATCTTCAATTCTGATTCCCCGTAATTGGATATTCTGTCTGGTGGTAATATCGGCGCACCCATCATCTCCGTAACGCTGCACCACTTGGGCTAAAACACTCATCTGACTGCTGGTGAGAATACCATTAGGCATCCGTAACCGCATCATAAACTTACCTGGGGTAACAGGGCGGAAAAACACGCCTACCCACTTGAGCCGATGATCGCGATCTGTTTCGTCCATTGCTTCCCAGCCCAAGGCGGCAAATTTCTCTATATCTTCCCTGATGGCGAGTCCATCTTTTTGCGCCTTGAATTTCTCGAATTTATTGAGGCTGGTAGTCGTAGTTGTTGTGTCTGTCATGAGGCTGACTCTCGTGAGAATTTGTGCTGCTAATTGCCCAATATCAATCAACCCGTAGTTCCATTAGGTGGTGTATCTACGAGGGTTAGGGAATAAAGACTTAATATTTGATTACGGCTGATTATTGTTACTCAAAAGCATTCCAAGTGAAACTTCAAATCCGTGGTTAGTTAAGAAAAACTTGTCGCCATTTACATCTGTAAAATTTGTCAAGCAGGTTTAGATAATGTTCATGTAACAATTTCGATACTCATAACTTAAGACGATATTTCTGTTAAAATCGTATAAATTGTTACGATTTTTTAGTAAAATTGCTGAAAAAGGATATGTAATATGCATTTTTTGCATCAAGGTCAGCCAATGAGCCACTTAAAGCGCTTGATAAAAAGTGTTTGACATGATCCAAGCGGTTTTGGATTGCCATAGATTAATCCAAAATTGTTCGACTGAGCATCGCTAAAGCGAAAGCTTCGTTAACGCGTAGCGTCTCAAAGAGAAGTCGAAGTCCAAAATCTAAAATTGAGTGGCACTTATGAAACGTCGTGATTTTATAAATTGGGTAGGTTTGGGTTTGATAGCGAGTTCTCTACCTGTAGCGATCGCAGCTTGTTCTTCTCAAACACCTTCTGCAACTGGAGATTGGCAAACAGTAGGCACTTCGGCAGAATTAGATAAAACTGGTCAATTGTTGGCTAAAAACTCACCGGCTGGGCCTGTGTTGGTAGTCAGTACATCTAAAGCTGCAATGACAGCTGTTAACCCTACCTGTACTCACGCAGGTTGCACCGTAGAATGGAAAGCTGAGACAAAAAAATTCGCTTGTCCCTGTCATGGTTCAGAATTTGGGGTTGATGGTAAAGTGCAAAAAGGGCCAGCGACAGAAGCACTTAAAACTTACGCCGCCAAAATTGAAGGTAATTCAGTTCTAGTCAAGCCAACCTAATGGAGGCAGGAGGCAGGAGGCAGAAGGGAGAAGGCAGAAGGCAGGAGGAAGAAGATTGATAATTAAAGCAGGGTATCGTGAGTAATATCAACCAGCTTTTGGTGCAAGCCCAGACAGCATATAATTCAGCTGATTGGTCATCACTGATTCAATATTTACAACAATTAATTTTAGGGTCAGACTCACAACATCCAGAGGTAGTTAAAAATCGACAATATCTGCTGACATTAGCAATTTCAATGTTAGAGATGGGGGATTTTCAACAACGCTGGGAAATCACCAAAGTTTTGACTCACTTGGGAAATATTGCCATCCCACCACTGATTGACATCTTAGAAGATGAAGATGCAGAGGAAGAATTACGGTGGTATGCAGCGCGAACTTTGGGCGAATTTCAGCACCCAGAAGCGATCGCACCCTTGGTTGAATTATTGAAAACTGATGAGGATGAAGAACTCAAAGCGATCGCAGCCACAGCACTAGGTAAAATGGGTACTGTTGCTATTACTTCACTAACTGAACTTCTAGCAGATGAAGATACAAGACTTTTAGCAGTGCGATCGCTTTCCTGTATTCCCCAAACAGAAACTATCACACCGCTATTGAGTGTAGTGCAAGATTCACAAGCCACAATCCGCACTGCTGCAATTGAAGCCCTCAGCAGTTTTCATGACGAACGTATACCACCAATCTTGTTAAACGCTTTGGATGATATCGCTGCTACAGTTAGGCGTGCAGCAGTGCTTGGTTTAGGTTTTCGCCCCGACTTGCGCGAAGCATTAGATTTGGTGACGAGATTGCAACCCAAGCTTTACGACTTTAATCTTGATGTTTGTTGTGTAGCCGCAGTTTCCCTTTCTCGGATGGGTGGTAATGACGCTGCAAAACATTTATTTAATTTGTTGATTTCACCTCAGACACCAACAAAGCTGCAATTAGAAACCATCCGCGCTTTAAGTTGGGTGGGTACACCATCTAGTTTGGAATATTTGCAAACAGCATTTAATCAAATCACTTCAGAGACACTTTGGCAAGAAATTATCACTGTTTTGGGGCGAGTCCAAAAGCCGCAAACTACACAAGCGGTAGAAATATTATTGCAAATACTGCAATCGCAACATCCAGCTACAGAGATTGCTAATGTAAAAAGTGCGATCGCCTTGTCTTTAGGACAGCTAGGCGAAATACAAGCAATTGAACCATTGATTTCACTGCTAGCTGATTCTAATGTATCGGTGAGACTACACGCGATCGCTGCACTCAAAAATTTGGATGGGGAAGTTGCACATCAAAAATTGGAGCAGTTAGCAAATAACGCTGCACTCACACCAGATTTGCAACAAGGAATAGCGATCGCTTTAGCTGAGTGGTAATTTCCCTCAATCTTCCGATATTTTGTATTTCACTCAAGCGAGAACCTCTGTAGCTAAACTGCAAAAGTATAGTATTATAAAATATAACGAGCGTTCGATATAAAAAAATGAGTCATGCCTAAGATTGTTGACCATGAGCAATACCGTAAAGAACTGCTCGACAAGTGCTTTGATTTATTTGCCCAAAAAGGCTATGGTTCCATTACTATGCGTCAAATTGCTGAAGGATTAGGGGTTTCTACTGGTACGTTGTACCACTATTTTCCTAGCAAACAAGCCTTATTTGAGCAATTGGCCCAAGAAATATGTGAGCAAGATTTAAGTGCAGCATTGGCTGAATTAGAAGGGGCGCAAACCCTACAAGCGGCAATGGAAGCACTAGGTAGGTATCTAGTGAAAAACGAAGATTACTTTATTAAATGGACTTATATTTGGATTGATTTTTGTCAACATCAAGACTCAAAGGAAATGTTGAGTAATAGTGTTTTTAAGCGGACTAACCAGCGTTATCAGCAGGCAGCCTGCGATTTTTTAGGTATTCAAGATCCGGTATTGGCTTCCTTTGTCTTGAGCTTTGTCAACGGTTTAATTTTGGAGAAGTTATGGGGTGATGAAACAATTGATTTTATTGAACAATGTACATTGTTAGGCAAAATGCTCACGGCATATTTGCCGCAAGAGTTAGGAGTTAGAAATAAAACAGATTTTGAGAGCTAGATTTTTTAGGAGAGTAAAATGGTTTTGTCAAAAAAGTCTTCTAATAATAAAGGGTTAATTGCATTAGTAATTGTAGCTACTTTGATTACAGGTGGAATTGTTGTTTATGGAATTTCTCGGTCTGGGTTAGTTGGTCAAACAGAGAAATCTGAGCCAGTAGAAACCACGCCCAAAATTCAAAAAGTGGCTGCATTAGGACGACTCGAACCCGAAGCTGAGGTAATTAGCTTGTTTGCGCCCTTGGCATTGGATGGCGATCGCATTGCCAAAATTTTAGTCAAAGAGGGCGATCGCGTTCAAGCCGGACAGATGGTAGCAATTTTAGATGCCCGCGATCGCTTACAAACTGCTGTACTACAAGCCCAACAACAAGTTAGAGTTGCCCAAGCTAAATTCAAGCAAGTGCAAGCTGGAGCAAAAGCAGGAGAAATTAACGCCCAGCAAGCCAGTGTTGAACGCCTTGAAGCCCAGTCTCAAGGAGACAAAACAGCGCAGCAGGAAGCGATATTCCGCATAGAGGCGCAGTGGGAAGGGGACAGAATCGCGCAAGAGGCAACCATTAAGAAGCTAGAGGCAGAACTGAAAAATGCCGAAGCCGAATATCAACGTTATCAGCAGCTATATTCTCAAGGAGCAGTTTCTAACTCTTTGTATGACAGCAAAGGCTTGACTGTAGAAACTGCCAAACAGCAAGTAGACGAAGCCAAAGCAGTTCTCAACCGGATTAACACCACTGCTAGCAAACAATTATCTGAAGCTAAAGCAGCACTCGCCCGTACTAATGCCACTGGTAGTAAGCAAGTCAGCGAAGCCAAAGCCACGCTTACCAGTATTGCAGAAGTTCGACCTGTAGATGTCGCCGCAGCTAAGACAGAAGTTGAAAATGCGATCGCCACACTTAAACATACTGAAACTGAATTGGCGGGTGCTTACATCAAAGCACCGATGGCGGGACAGATTATCAAAATTCATACGCGAGTCGGAGAAAAAATTAGTACTTCTGGCATTGCAGACTTAGCGCAAACAAACCAGATGATGGCAGTAGCAGAAGTTTATCAAACCGATATCGGTAAAGTGAAATTAGGACAACAGGCAGTGATTAGCAGTCAGGCATTTGTCGGTGAACTGCGAGGAACCGTTGCCCAAATTGGTTTACAGGTGAATAGACAAAACGTTTTCAGCAACGAGCCAGGAGAGAACCTTGATAGCCGAGTAGTTGAGGTAAAAATTCGCCTCAGTCCTGAAGACAGCAAACAAGTTGCAGGTTTCACTAATTTACAAGTACAGACAGCAATTGAAATATAGGAATCCGCTTTGATTTTTGAATTTATTTGCGTGGGTAGGGAACAGGGAATAGGGAATAGGGAATAGGGAACAGGAAAGAAAGCATAGATCCGTACTGAGTTTTGTTCAAAAAATAAATAGGAGTCCTATATAGAGTTGCTGTTTGTTGTCTCGTGTATTCCATCATTTTTATAGGGTGAATTAAACCATGATTAAAGTCATATACCTTTTGCTTTGTGTACTTGGCTTCGTTCTACCTTACTCCCAGTTTGTTCCATTTATCTTAGAGCATGGTCTTGATATAAAGCTGTTTTTTGAACAACTCTTTGCCAACAAAATTTCTGGTTTTTTTGGCATGGATGTTATTGTTTCATCCCTAGTTTTGTGGACATTCGTATTTTGGGAAGGGACACGTCTAAAAATGCAAAATCTTTGGGTTTACATTGTTTGTAATCTTTTAGTTGGTGTGTCTTTAGGTCTTCCCTTATTTCTTTTGATGCGAGAGCTACAGCTTGAACAGCAAGCTGAAACACCAAGTTATTAAAGGGTTTTTTAAATATGTTTTCTAAACTATTTCGCAAAACGCCCCTAGCATGGCGGCAGTTAATGAAAGAAAAAACCCGTCTGGCTGTTGCAGTCGCTGGTATTGCCTTTGCCGATATACTGATGTTTATCCAGTTGGGATTTGAAAGTGCGCTTTTTGATGCTGCTGTGAAACCTCATCGCAATTTACAAGCAGATTTAGTTTTAATTAATCCCCAATTTCAAACTTTATTTTCTGTAAAAAATTTCTCCAGAGAGCGACTATATCAAACATTAGGTTATGAAGGTGTTCAGTCAGTTAATTCTGTCTACATCAGCACCGGACAGTGGCGAAATCCTGAAACACGTCTTGAGCGTGCCATTTTAGTTTGGGGTGTAGATCCGGCAAAATCAGCATTCAAATCGCCCGAAATTAAGCAAAATCAGGAGCATCTTAAACAGTTGTATCAAGTTCTGTTTGACCAGGCAGGTCGTCCAGAATATGGGGCGGTTGCCGATATCTTTAAGAATACAGGCAAGTTTGACACGGAACTGAATAGTAAAGCCGTCTTTGTTAAAGGCTTGTTTACTGATGGTGCTTCCTTTGCAGCCGATGGTAATGTGATCACCAGTGACTCTACTTTTCTCCAGCTATTTCCACAGCGTCAACCTGATCGCATCGAAGTTGGGTTAATCACGCTTAAACCAGATGCCGATGCTGAAAAAGTGCGATCGCAACTTGTCAATGGACTACCTAAAGATGTCAGAGTCTTGACTCCAGAAGAGTTTGCCAAGGTGGAGAGAACTTACTGGGAAGCGGGTACTGGCATTGGTTTTATTTTCGGTTTGGGTACAGCAGTCGGGTTTATTGTTGGCATCGTGATTGTTTACCAAATCCTTTACTCTGATGTTTCTGACCACTTGCCAGAATATGCCACCCTCAAAGCAATGGGATACACCGATAATTATCTCTTGGGAGTTCTAATTCAAGAAGCATTGTTATTAGCTATCTTAGGTTTTCTGCCTGGATTCATTCTTTCTTTTGGATTGTATCAAGTCACTTATGCGGCGACAATGCTTCCTATCTTCATGAAAATGGAACGGGCGATCCAGGTTTGGATTTTGACCGTGATTATGTGTAGTGTTTCTGGTGCAATCGCAATGCGGAAGTTACGATCTGCCGATCCTGCTGATGTTTTTTAGACGCGATTGATTATGTCTCTACAAGAATTAGGAATTATCTGCTCCATACTTAATGGCCTATAAAATCTTATGTTGCAAAAATCTTTACCAGAAAATCCCAACTCAACACTTTCTACTTTAGAATCTGTAATTTCTGTTAGTAACCTCAACCACTATTTTGGTGAAGGTGGGCTTCGTAAACAAGTATTATTTGATATTAATTTGGAGATTAAGGCAGGGGAAATTGTGATTATGACTGGCCCCTCTGGATCGGGGAAAACTACCTTGTTAACCCTAATGGGTGGATTACGTTCTGCCCAAGAAGGTAGTCTAAAAATCTTAGGAGAGGAAATTTGTGATGCCAAAAAGCAGCAGTTAACTAAGCTACGCCGCCAAATTGGTTATATTTTCCAGGCTCATAACCTGATGACTTTTTTGACAGCTAGAGAAAATGTGCGAATGTCTTTAGAGTTGCATAACGATTTTCTCAATCAGGATATCAACGCCAAAGCGATCGCCATTTTGGAAACTGTCGGTTTAGCAGATCGTGTCGATTACTACCCAGAGAAACTATCTGGAGGGCAAAAGCAACGGGTTGCGATCGCTCGTGCTTTAGTTAGCCACCCTAAGATTGTCTTAGCAGATGAACCTACTGCTGCACTCGACAAGAAATCTGGGCGCGATGTTGTAGAAATAATGCAGAAGCTAGCCAAAGAACAAGGCTGCACGATTTTGCTAGTTACCCACGACAACCGCATCCTCGATATTGCCGATCGCATCATTTATATGGAAGATGGGCAACTGAAGGACTATGACGCAGATTCTACCGCAACGCCAGCAGCCTAACACTGCGCTCCAGCAGACAGAATAGAAATAGTCAATTCTTTTTTGGCGATATTTATCAAAAAAAATCCGTGGAAAGCGGATAATTGACGAAAAAGGCAGTAAAAGCTGATTTACCCAAATGTAAAGCAGAGAAAAATTACTGTAACAAACTATACTAAATTTTGGTTAAAAACCCGTTAACTTAATGAAACCGATAAATGTAATTCAGGCTACATAACAATGCGCCTAGAGCAGTTGCAAGCCTTTCTAGCGATCGCACAAACCGGCAGCTTTCAACAAGCAGCGCGAACATCTGGTGTTACCCAATCGACAATTAGCCGCCAAATCCAGGCATTAGAAGCAGATTTGGGTGTAGAACTTTTTCATAGAACTACTCACGCCAAATTAACACTGGGAGGTGAATGTTTACTACCCCGTGTCCGTAAAATTTGCCAAGAATGGGAGACAGCTACACAAGAATTAGCTGATTTAATCGCTGGAAAGCAACCAGAACTTTGCATTGCCGTGATTCACTCATTATGTGGATCTTATTTACCGCCAGTGTTGCAAAAGTTTTGTCATGCTTATCCAGATGTGCAATTGCGGGTAACTTCATTAGGAAGCGATCGCGCCCTGAAAGTCCTCAAAGATGGATTGGTAGATTTAGCAATTGTGATGAATAATCGCTTTTTAACCACTGCTAGGGAAATGGTGGTAGAAGTACTTTATGATGAACCGATAGAAGTTCTCACCGCAGCTAATCATCCCCTGGCACAATATGAATGTGTCCCTTGGTCGGAGCTAATTCTTTATCCCCAAGTAGTTTTTAAAGATGGTTATGGGATGCAGCGCTTAATACAAGATAGATTTGAGCGAATGGAAGCTACACTCCAGGCAGCTTTAGAGGTAAATACCCTAGATGCTTTTCGGGGAGTGGTGCGTCAAGGAGAACTAATAGCTTTGCTACCTCAATCAGCATTACTGGAAGCACGTCTTGACCCTACTTTAGCGGTTCGTTCCTTAGAGAACAATAATATTAATGGTTTAACAGATGGTTCAAGTTTGACTCGGCGGGTAGTTATGGTAACAACTCAAGATCGACTACAAATCCCCCCCATTAAGTACTTTTGGCAACTCGTGCGGGAAAATATCCCATTACAAATTGACCAGCAGCGATCGGCTTCTTGAGTGTCATTAGTTATTCAGTAGGTTGGCGCAATTAAAGCTAACTGGCAAGGGCTGTCCTTTGTCATTGGTCATTAGTAAGGACTTTAAGACTATTTAAGTTTCGTAACATAATTTGATTTATTTATACCAACTTACTTAGTCATTGGTCATTAGTCATTTTCAGAAAGGACAATGGACAAATGACAGTAGACAAAGGACAAACGGCAAATGAGCAATGTATTTAGGGAATTACTACAAAAAGTAGGTAGCGGAAACCACACAGGAGAGAATTTAACTCGCGCTCAAGCAACCACCGCCACTAAAATGATGCTGCTGGGTGAAGCTACACCAGCCCAAATCGGAGCGTTTTTGATTGCTCATCGAATCAAACGTCCGACGGGGGAAGAGTTAGCGGGGATGTTGGATGCATATTATGAACTCGGACCAAAATTGCAACCATTTGACTCTGGCCGAACAGCGATCGCTCTTGGCATTCCTTATGATGGCAGAACCCGTACAGCACCAATTAGTCCGGTAACAGCTTTACTACTCGCCGCAGTTGGACAACCAGTGATAATGCACGGTGGCGATCGCCTGCCAACAAAGTACGGCTTACCCTTGATCGATATTTGGCAAGGTTTAGGAGTCGATTGGACTAACCTACCACTCGCAAAAACCCAGCAAGTGTTTGAGCAAACGGGAATCGGCTTTATTTATTTGCCTCAGCATTTTCCCTTAACTAACAGTATTTGGGAGTACCGCGACCAACTTGGCAAACGTCCACCCTTGGCGACAATGGAGCTAATTTGGTGTCCTTATGCTGGGGATGCTCACGTCATTGCTGGGTTTGTTCATCCGCCGACAGAAGGGATGTTTAAAATAGCTCTGGGGCTGCGGGAAGTAACAAAATTTACATTAGTGAAAGGATTAGAAGGTAGTTGCGACTTACCGCGCGATCGCACTGCAATTATTAGCTTATCTTCATCCGTAGCATCCCAAGAGGTAGAACGATTGCACCTCGTACCGCGTGATTACGGTTTTACTACCAAGAACGTACCCCTTGGAACTACTGAACAATTGGTGGCGGATATGCAGGAGGTTTTGGCAGGTAAACCAGGTGAACTAATGCAAACAGCCTTGTGGAATGGTGGATTTTACTTATGGCGGAGTGGTATTTGTTCAGATATGTCAGAGGGTTTAGCTAAAGCAGAAGAATTATTAACCAATGGTGCAGTAGCAGCTAAACTCCAAGAACTCAGCCAGATAATAAATTTATTGTCAGCTGAAATATTTCTACCAGTGTAAAAAGTTCATTTAAAAGCATGGATTTCACCACTTTAGGGTGTCAAGGACTTCTCCAAAATAGATTTTTGTTGCAACCAATCTTGACCTACTTGAATACTGACATCCGAGCCAAGGTTGCCAGTACTTTCCACACGCACTTCGCCAAATCCCAAAGTTTCACGAATTGATTCGGCGCTGTCACCATCTCCTTGCTGGGCGACAATATGAGTTACCTCTAAAGGTTCACCCCATGCTTTAGCTATATAAATATTGCGATATCCAGATTTTTCCAAGGCTCTAATTAATGGTTGGAGATTAGAGCGATCGCCACCTGTACTATCTTGAATTGCTACACGTAAAGAACGTGGATTAGTCGCCTGCTGTTCCTGATCTGATTCCAAGCCAAAATGTTGAGCCATCAGTTTAGCAATACCATCTTTACTGGGCAACCAATAGCTAGCATCAAACTCATTTTTTTCGCTAAAGCGGCCTGGCAGCATTAACATTTGCATATTAGAGCGATTTGTCCGCACTCCAAAACCCATTAGCGCCACTAACTCTTCAACCGTCAAGTTAGTATCAATGTGGTCTTTCACGACATCAAGAACTTTAGGTAATTGAGCAACAGTAGCTGGGTTGAGTGTTTGATCCATCAAAGCACGCATGACCATTTGCTGGCGCTGAATCCGACCAATATCACCGAGTTCGTCATGGCGAAAACGCAGCAATTGCAATGTTTGGTCGCCGTTGAGATGCTGCTTACCCGCCTTCAAATTGATGTACAAATGCTGAGAATCATCTTGATATTTCATATCTTTAGGAACGTAGACAGTTACGCCACCCAAAGCATCAATCAGCTTGGCAACTCCCAAAACGTTAATTCGGACATAGCGATCGATTCCCGCTCCTCCTAAGAGATTACTAACAGTTCTGGCAGTCAAAGCTGGCCCACCTTCAACGTTGGCGGAGTTAATTTTTTTCACTCCATACCCCTCTATTTCCGTGCGGGTATCTCTAGGAATGGAGAGCATATTTATTTTTTTCGTCTCTGGATCGAATTTGACCAAGAGCATCACATCAGAAAGACCATCAAAGGAGTTTACTTGGGGCAGATATCTCAGGTTTTTGCTTTCTTCAGGGGGGTTTTGGACATCTGGGGGAAGTACGCTCATCCCCATAACTAAGAGATTGACTGGGCGAGTTAATTCTGAAAATCGCATTACACCTCCAGAAATGCGATCGCCATCAAAGGCCGCTTCCTCCTGTGGACTAAGCTGGGCTTGCTGCAAAGGCGTACTAGTTAAAGACACCGCCAAAAGTGCCCCTGCTGTTGCTGACACCATTGCAATCCCACTCATCCCTACCCAAAACCACAGCCAACGTCCAGATTTCGAGTTCTGGGGAATTTTTTTATTGGACTTTGAGGCTTTTCCCGACTGGTTTTCTTCCGCCGAACTTCTTTGAATGGTCACAGACTTCCTCACACTTACTCAATAATCAAATTTGGTAAATTTGCAGACTAAAAATATCCAAACAAATCAACCCATAATAACTAACTCTTAATTATCAGTGCTAACTTTTTTAATGTAGTGTCAACCACAACACTTATAGCAGCATTTTTCTTGCTTTTGGGCCAACCTAGAGATGTTTTACTGAAGTATGGCAATAATAAACTGGATTTGACTAGATATATAGATAAATCAACCATAATTTTTTAGGAAATAGGTAAAACTACTGAAGAATTCTCATCCTAAAAAATTAAGATAAGTACTTACCAAACACTCGTTCTGCTAAAGTACTAAAGCCTGGTAAACGTCCAGATTTGCCCTGCATTAAGCGCAAAATCAACCAGACACTCACTATAAAATAACCCGATGTGAGAAAACTATTCAGGATAAATAGACGTAGCGAAAAAAAATCTGAAGTTGTGGCTCCGGTACTTAATAATAAATATCCCAACAGCCAAGTAAGTGCCAAAGTGATAGACAGACGGCTAACAGCAAGTTGTTCCCGGCTGGCCTGTCCCCGATAGAGAGTCCACAAAGATGGAAAAAAGCCGATAATCGGAATCAAATATAAAAGCAACTGAGTTTTGGGGATTGGGGATTGGGCATTATTATTTTC
>NZ_JADEXU010000220.1 GCF_015206895.1 Nostoc sp. LEGE 12450
TTGTTAATGAGAATGTCGATGTCAGACCAGGCAGGCGGTAGAGTAGAAATGGCAGATTCGACAGCGTTGCGATCGCGCACATCTAGCTGTAATAAATGAATTTCAATACCAAATTCTTTAATGAGAGCATCTGCTAGCTGCTGCAAACGTTCTAACCGTCGTGCCGCTAGGATTAGTTTTGCACCCGCACCAGCGAAGATTCTCGCACAAGCAGTACCAATACCACTACTTGCGCCAGTAATCAAAATGATTTGATTTTGTAGGGAAGTCATTAGGATAGTTAGAAGTGAGGAGTTAATAGTTATGAATTATGAATTAGCACAAGTTTCATAGTTCATAATTTATCATCAGTCGTCTATAACTCCTAACTCCTAGCTCACGCAATGTGCAACTTAATTCTTATAACCCCACTTCTATTTTTCTCCCCCAGAGCTACAGTGTACACACATCTTTCTAGAAAACCAAAATCGTCGTAGATCCCCCTAAATACCCCTTAAAAAGGGGGACTTTGAGAGGTTTTTGCCCCCCTTTTTAAGGGGGGTTGGGGGGATCAAAAGCTTGTGAGACAACTTTAAAAGACTTGTGTGTACACCGTAGCCTTAGAAGGGAAGGGGTTGGGGGTTAGATTTGAGAGAAAGTTGCACACCGCGTTAACTCCTGATTATTTCTTCACCACTTGTAAGCGCTGAGTTACCATCGTCATCCCATTACCTCGCAGGATGACAGCAGAAACCCATTGACTACCAGGGGTGGATGGTGCTTGTCCAGTTTTAAAGAGTCCACCGGATGTTAATAATTGCAAATCTACGGGTGTGGGGTTGAGAAATTTCTCTGGTTGGATGGTTTCCTCTAGCGCCGTTCCTAGGAGAAAATCATCGCCAAGTGGCTCTTGGACGATCGCATCAAAATTATACTTCTGACCAACTTGTACCTGTTGTGGTAATTTAATATCAATTTTGGGTGGCTTGCTGCCAGAGGTAAGTAGGGTGCGTTCTGCCAAAATGTCTTGGCGGACGATTTTACCGCTTTCAATACGCTGACGCGATTTAATCGTGGCATCGAGAGCCAAATTATTCCCACTACCAGAGGGTAAGCCAGTTATTTTCGTCTCTGTTTCGGCAATAATCCCATTGCCTTCCGATTTTGAAGATAACAGTTTGGTACTGTATTGTAATTTAGGATATCGTTGCCAAAGTGAAGTCAAAGACTTTTCTAGGGTTTGGAGGTTTAATCCATCCCCATGAGTGAAAGAGGGGCTGTAGAATTGCAACACCCCTTTGATATCACCCTTGCTGGCAGCTGCATCGACTTGTGTCAACAGGTTTTTTAAATCGGTTGGTGCATTTTGAACTGTACCAGTTTGCGCTAATTGCTGTGGTGTCGTCGCTTGAGTGCGTTGCCAACCACTTGTTAAGCCAAGGGTTAGCAGGAACGAAACCAGCCAAATACTGGCTGGAAATTTGAGTTGGTGTTTTACGAAAGCAGTAATAATTTTAGTCATTTGCAAGAGTTTACTGATTTGATGAGAGAAAGTCAGGAAATTGTTTTATCTTAGTTAAGCTAGACGCTAAACGGTAGAGGTTTGATGGCAAACGCACCGATACGATTATTAATAGCTGCCAGTGGGACTGGTGGACACTTGTTTCCAGCGATCGCACTGGCAGAAAAACTTCCAGATTATCAAATCGAATGGCTGGGAGTACCCAATCGGCTAGAAACTCAACTTGTCCCTAAAGAGTATCCCTTGAATACTATTGCAGTTGAAGGGTTTCAGCAAGGGTTTGGACTCTCCTCGATTCGCATTTTGGCTAAACTCGCTGGTTCGATTATAGAAGTCAGACGAATTCTCAAACAGGGAAATTTTCAAGGGGTGTTTACTACTGGGGGTTACATTGCCGGGCCAGCCGTCATTGCGGCACGTTCTCTCGGTTTACCCGTGGTTTTCCACGAATCTAACGCTTTACCAGGTAAGGTAACTCGCTTTTTTGGCCCTTGGTGTAGTGCGGTAGCCTTGGGATTTGATGTAGCTGCTAAGTATTTGCCTCGTGCCAAAAATGTCTGTGTTGGTACTCCTGTGCGATCGCAATTTCTCAACGGAGAAATTAACTCACTCCTGGATTTAGCCATTCCTGATGGTGTTCCCTTAATTGTGGTCTTTGGTGGTAGCCAAGGTGCAGTTGCGGTTAATAAGTTGGTGCGCGAATCTGCAAAGGCTTGGCTTGATGCTGGTGCTTATGTAGTACATTTAACTGGCGATCGCGATCCCGAAGCAGATAGTCTCAAACATCCGCAGTATATAGCCTTACCTTTTTACAACAATATGGCGGCGTTGTTGCAACGAGCAACTCTTGCCATTAGTCGTTCTGGTGCCGGTAGCTTGACAGAATTAGCAGTGTGCGGAACACCAGCAATTTTGATCCCTTACCCCTTTGCCGCAGAAGACCATCAATCTTACAATGCAGATGTATTTACCAAAGCTGGTGCGGCGTTAACACTGAAACAATCGGAGTTGACGGCGCAAGTATTGCAAAGTAATGTGTTGAATTTGTTGCAGTCACCGCAAGAGTTAGCAAAGATGGGGGAAAACGCTCATGCGATCGCAGTTCCCGATAGTGCCGAAAAATTGGCGCAATTAGTCCGTGAGGTGGTGGAAACATAACGTCGATTATTTAGTATTAGAAATTTATTTTCCAAGTTATGAATATCTTATCCAGCCCAAAATTCCGCTTCACAGTAGGTTGTGCTGCCTTATTATTTGTCAGTTTAGCCAGTAGCCATCTATATAGTCAGTCAAAAAATAAACAGCTAGCCCAACAAAATCAGCCCTTTACTCAGCAAGAAAATTCTGCCCCACTTCCATCACAGATTTCCCTCACCGCAAATTTTCAAAATCCTTTTGTTGCTCAACAAATATCTGATGAAGTTATCGATAAGCAAAACGCTTTTTTACCTCAGCAGGATTTACTAGCTGCATCTGCACCCTATCCAGTTGTCGATGAGTTCAAGAAATATAAATTTAGTATTAATGGCAGCCAAGTTGTTACCCCAGGAAAACTGCCAAGTAGTAAGGTTAACTTCAATCAAGGAGATTTATTAACTGTTCTAGTTAATACTAGAAAATATTTTCAAGATTACTCTTCAGAAGACCCAGATATTCTCCGTACAGGAATGCTTGCGACTCAAGGAGTAACTATACCAGATGTTCTCAACACTTTAAATTTCATGATTGCTGTCTTAAAGGAGGATATTGCTAATAACCGAGCTACTCGTTTGCAAAATCCTAACTTTATCAACACCAATTTTCGAGTTATTAAATGGTCTCCCTATAACCCAAAGAATAAACAGCAAAAACAATTACGAATTACCAAATATGCTGTCTTTACTCATCCCGGTTCTCGGAAAAAAACCTCTACTTTTAATACACCAATTTATAGCTTAAAAGACAACGCTAATAATGACAAATTTTATACAAAATACACCAAGCAGGATGTTTTGTCAGGTATTTATGAACCAGGTGGTAAAGAATTTGGAAAAGTTACCAGTCTCGCTTATCTAACCAGAGATGGTTTAGAAGAAGCAATTATGGAAGGAACAATACTGATTAATTTTACAGATGGTTATAAGGCATTTTTTAATGTAGACAGAAATAATGGAATGTCTTATATTCGCGGATTGAAGGCGACAGCACAAAAACGTTATTGGTATTTTAGAGAAGTTGATGCTATTAAAGGCTATGGATATAAAATAGATGCAAAAATTTCTATCAAACCCGGAGTCACTTTTGCTGGAGATGTTTTGAATATTGGTTTAGGTAAAGTGGTTGTGATTGAGCATACTCAAGGTGGTCGCAAACATCTGCGAATGGGAGTAATTGCCGATACAGGTGGAGCCTTTTTACCCAATCTTTATCAGCTAGATTTTTTGGCAGGTATATTTAATAATAAAAAAGAATTTGGTCAGAAAATCAGCCAATTGCCTGACTATGCTACAGCATATTTTTTAGTCAAAAAGTAAGGGAATTTAGAACAATAGATTATCCAGTAGCGATCGCCCTAGATCACAAAGATGTGATAAATCGCCGTCTTTACAATAATCATTCCTTTGTAGAGACGGCGATTTATCGCGTCTCTTGCCTTAACCGAACCGTATTGATACCGCTACTATAATTAATTTAAAGGCTAAAATCACGAATTACGAATTATGAATTATTTAAGTTGGCTAATTCAAATAGGATAAATATGTATTTGCCCAAATCGCCGCTTGAGTGCGATCGCGCAGATTTAAGGTGTTTAAAATATTTGTCACATGATTTTTTACCGTTCCCTCAGAAATATAGAGTTCTTGAGCAATTTCTCGGTTACTAGCGCCTGTAGCAATTAACCGCAAAACCTCTTTTTCTCTTGGAGTAAGTTCAGTTAAAGTAGATGGTATAGGTGTTGAATGGATTGGTGTACCATTAGAAAACTGAGTTAACAGCTTTTTAACTATACCTGGACCTAATTGGGTATATCCTTTATAAACAGCACGAATAGCAACAGCTAACTCTTCTGAGGGTGTATCTTTTAACAAATAACCCATTGCCCCATTTTGTAATGCTGCTGATACATATTCATCATCATCAAAAGTTGTCAGTACTAAAATTTTAGTTTTAGGAAAACGTTTTTGAATTTCTTTCGTCGCTGCAACTCCATCCATAATAGGCATTCTGATATCTAGCAATACTACATCTGGTTGAAATTCAGCAACCAAATTAATTGCCTGTTCACCATTTTCTGCTTCTCCCACGATCTCTAAATCTGGTTCTAATTCTAATAACGCTCTTAATCCTTGACGAATTAAACCTTGGTCATCTACTAACAATACTTTAATCATCATCTCAACCTCATTAAGGGAATATTAACTGTAATTTTGCAACCAAAACCAGGAGTGCTATTAATATTAAAGTCACCCCCTAATGCTAAAGTGCGATCGCGCATACTATGAAGTCCAAAACCAGTAGTATTTTGCCCTAAATCAAAACCTCTACCGTTATCCTGAATTCTCAATCGCAAATTTTCTCTGATCGTAGTGAGTTCCAGTTTAACCTCGGTCGCATACGCATATTTAGTTATATTTGTCAAAGATTCTTGAGTAATTCGGTAAATAGCAGTGTTGATTTCAGGTGGTAAAGAATATTCGAGGTTGATTTGGCAAATTGGTAAAATGCCATTGGAGCGATGAAAATTTTCTGCAAGGCTAGCGATCGCACGTTCTAAAGATTGCTCTTGTAAAGGATTAGAACGCATAGTAGAAACAGATTGGCGGACATCGTTTAGTGCTTTTGAACCTAATTCCTTTGCTGTTGCTAGAAATGCCTCAGCCTTAGCTGGGTTAGATTGCCATAGTTTTAAAGCAGTTTCTAATTGCAGATTTAAAGCAGTCAGAGAATGTCCTAATGAATCATGAATTTCACGAGCAATGCGGTTACGTTCTTCTAAGGTAGCTTGATTTTCAATTCGCATCGCATATTCACGGAGTTTTTCATTAGCGATCGCTAGCTTTTCTCGACTTTGCCGTTCAGACAATACTGCATTCATCATCAACAACACAAAAACCAAACTTAAACCAAATACCAGCGACGAATTCAAAATTAAAAACCGATATCGCTCTTGTGCCTGTGGCGATGCTTGAAAATTGAATAACTGATATTTAAGTTGGAGAGTAACTAAAAATAATGCAAATGACAAACTTGTAACGAATAAACGCCCATTTAACTGAAATATCAGGCAACTCCGAGTAACTAAAATTATGTAAAGAAAAGGGAAAAGGCGAGCAAATCTTTCACCGAAAAGTCCAGTTGTTAAAATTAATAGAATTTCAATAGCTGTGTATATTATCTTAGATTTTTGATTGTTTTTGGGTAATCTTAAACCCATTAAGGCAAAAATGATTAAGCTATAAATTGATAGTTCTGGTAAGAAATTGCAAATTGATAAGTCTGGAAATAAACCACAAATTGTTAGTTCTGGAAGCTTGGGGCGAAATCGCCGTAACGGAGGTGGTATAACCGCTATTAATGCAGTAATTGCCAGTAGTGTCCATTCTAGATAAAGCAGAGATGGAAAAGGATGTTTTTTAATCTGAATTGGATAATTCATTGTTGATTGGCTCAATTTATAAATGAGTTAAAATTTTGGAGTGTAAATTAAAAATCCTAGGTTATAAGATTTTGAATATTTGAGTGGTATATTCCACAGTTTAAATTTCCGTTAAGTGAAAAATTAATAGTAAATATGGGCTATACCAAAATATGCAATAAAGCTAAAAATTGATTTACAAATCAATTTTTATAAAAATGTTCATTATTTTATATATAACTCCTAACTCCTCCCAAATACTCTCACCACCTAACTATTTATTGTTAATCAAATTTGTCAAAATTCAATCATGACTAAAGTCATGGGTAGAACCATGACTTTCTCCTCATGTAACTAGTAAAGATAAGTTCTTATGATAGTGACAACCAACCAGGAAAAACCCACAAGAAATGAAACTCAAAGCATTATCGCTAGTCGCTGGAGCCATCGCCCTAACTTTAAGCGCAACCTCCTTTGCTGTTACCGCCCAAACAGCCTCTCCTTCACCCTTGTTGCTGGCACAAACTCCACAAAAAGAAAGGGGCCCTTGGAAGGAATTAAATCTAACAGATACCCAAAAAAGCCAAATTCAGACAATTCGCCGTGATAGCCGCGCCAAATTTGAAGCAGTTTTGACCCCAGAACAAAAGGCAAAATTAGAAGCAGCTAAACAAGCGCGTCGGGCTGAGTGGCAAGCGCGTAAGGCTCAGGGTCAAACAGGTCAAGGTCAACGCCAACCAGGTCAACGTCGAGGAAAGGGTGGTTATGCTGACCTAAATTTGAGTGAAGCACAGAAAACCCAAATGCGACAAATTCGGGAATCTGAGAAACAACAGATTCAAGCAATCTTAACGCCTGAACAGCGCCAAAAAATAGAGCAATATCGTCAAAATGCTCCTTCGCGTCGTCAACAAGGGAATCCTCAATAATAATCTTTTAAAAAATAATAGTTTTGGGGTGGGCAATGCTGCCCATCTTATCCAAAATAAATTATGATGCAACCCTTGGTTGCATCCCCAAATCTCGCTCCTCGCCTGCAACAGGTTTTAAATTTAATCGTTCGCATTGCTGTAGCACGAGGGCGAGATGTTATCCAAATTGTGGAAATAGAGAAATTGCGTTTCCTCCCTACTGGCACTTTTGGTAGAACTTGGGCAGATTTCCTTAATGAACACAATTTTCAACTTTTTACAACTAGTAGCCGTCGTAAACAGCTCCATGAATAGTTAAAAATTAACAAGCTTCTTGCAGAAGATGCGGAAAGGGGAAAAACTTCATCCCCTTTCCCTTTCCCTATTTTAAGACTTACCCATTAACACGAAAAACTACATCATAGTGGCAATATCCTACAGGAAGCCGTAAAGCGTTTACATGAATTGCCCCTACGACAAAACCCTATTTACTAGACTTTCAAGATAGTTATGAGTTATGAGTTAATCAAAACTCCTAGCTTGATTAAGATGTCTCAAGAATTTGCAATTGGTAGTAAAGTCCGTGTTGTGGCGCTACCACCCTACGTCAAAACTGCTGAACCTATGCCCATGCTGCGCCCCCCTGATGTTATTCACATTGGCGAAGAGGGTATAGTCCTTGACCGCCGTCCCGGTGGATATTGGGGTATTCGCTTCACTAAGGGAGCTTTTCTCTTAGATAGCCAATACATCGAAAGCATAGATAAACCTACCGAATCTGACTCTAAGTGATATTTGGAGCAACTAAGAATTGTAAACTTGTGTAAAGTTGTAATTCTGGTTTGCACCATGATTTCCCGCCGCACTTTTTTAAACATATTATTTGCCAGCTGTATTTCTGTCATCAGCTGGCTGAACTTTATACCTGCTGCTGATGCCCTTGGTGGTAAACTTCCGGCAATTAATCAACCCGCACCAGAGTTTACTTTGCCAACTAACACAGGTGATGGCAAAATTTCCCTCTCAGACTTGCGTGGTAAGTGGCTAGTTCTTTACTTTTATCCTAAAGACTTCACCTCTGGTTGTACTATAGAGGCTCGCCGTTTTCAGCAAGACTTACCCCAATACCTCGCAAAAAATACCCAGATTATTGGCGTAAGTGCTGATGATATTGATTCTCATGCCAAATTTTGTGATTCCGAAGGGCTAAAATTCCCACTTTTAGCTGACACTGATGGTTCAGTGAGTAAAGCTTACGGTTCGTGGCTCGGCTTCTTATCGATGCGCCATAGTTTTCTCATCGATCCTCAAGGTGTTTTGCGCGAGACTTTTGTCAAAGTCAACCCAACTGTTCATAGTTCAGAAGTGCTGGCACGATTAGAAAAGTTACAGTCAACAGCTTCTTAGATTTCAATAAACTTGAGTTCGGCGAAGCTAAAAAGCAACCGCAAGCAAAGCGTAACCCAACAAAGCCTCGAAAATGTTGGGTTGCGCTTTGCTTAACCCAAGCGTATTGTCTCTTATCCCTCAAATTTAATGGGACAGGCTACTAAATACTTGTTATCTGATCCTTGAAAACACACAAAAAATTGAATCAATCCTCTCTTTATTGCCATGTTTGAAATTCATCAATGGCGCTACGAATTAAAGAAGTTATTTGAGTGCGGCGGGTTTCAAAGTTGGCGGCAATATAAATCAGGAGGATGCCAACTAGTAAGCCTACAACCCATTTTAAAAAGGAGTATTGCAAACTAAAAATTACCGATTGATAGATTGTAGTAATTAAAAAAGTGGCTGTACCAATGTAGAGAAAAGCTCGCACTCGTAAAGCTAATCCGGCAAAAATGGCGATGAGGCTGAAAATTCCAGGTATCCAGGCTGTGTTTTGATTAAATAAAATTGCCCATCCACAAATTAAACCACTACCTAGCAATCTCAAAATATGGCGAGGTGCTTTGTACTCTGGTAGCCTCAGTTGGGTATCTACTTGAGCAATATAAAGCAGTGATAATCCAATTGGCGTTATATACCATAAAGTATCAGTCAGGTGTAAGTAATCAAACCATCGGTAAACAGCCCAATTAATCAACGCCACACTAACATAAGTAAAACGGATATTTTCACCTATTTTTGCTAGGAAAATGTAAAATCCAGCTGCGAGTAACAAGGTAATGGGGTAAGTTTGCAGTCTGGTTTCCCACAAAATTATCAGTGGGATGATGTAGGCGGCTTGCTGCCAAGGTTTTTTAGACCAACCCCAACTTTCCCAAGGTAGGATGTACAGAAAATAGGCTACCACACAGGCGATCGCACCGTTCCAAGGAACTAACGGCCCAGCCCAAAATTTTCCCACTGCTGTCTCGCGCCAATAAACCCTCATACCGGCTACCTCTAATAAGCCAAGG
Organism: Nostoc sp. LEGE 12450; assembly: GCF_015206895.1. Taxonomy (GTDB): domain Bacteria; phylum Cyanobacteriota; class Cyanobacteriia; order Cyanobacteriales; family Nostocaceae; genus Nostoc. The sequence continues at coordinate 9,433 of NZ_JADEXU010000220.1, forward strand.
TAAACCCACATTTCGGCTATGGTGATTCGTCCCAATATGCTGGGGGAAGTGCGCGAATTTCGTCCTTGAAAGATGGCATAACGAATCAAAAATACCCCTGTTGCTAATCCCACCAAACGGTTAATTCCAATGGGAAGAGGAATGGCAGCCATTAATAAGCAGCTACTCCAAGCCCAATGAATATGGGCAATTCTTTTCAATTCTTGGGGAGTTAGGCGTAAGTAGTTGACAAGCCAAGGTGACAAAATACGGTAAGCATACATGATACTGGCACCAAGGGCAGACATGGCAATCAATCCATCACCTAATGCTCCTCCTGAAGCTTGTGACATTTGATAGAACAAAAGTTCATAAGCAGAAATGGATACGCCAATGATTCCTAAGTACAGCAGGGGTTTAAAGTTCTCGCGCCGTCGCCCTACGCCAATAATAATTAAAGCTACACCCAAAGAATACAAACCTGTCCACTCGGTGAAGGTGTTCAAACGCAGCAACACACTGAATGCACCATAAATTAATGGCAAAATGTGAAGGCTGCTAGGAAGTTTTTCTAATTGATGTCGTCGCCGCCACCACTCGCCGACAAGTTGAGCGATTAAACCTAAAGCGATATTTGCGATCGCAATTTTAACAATTGATCGCTCCCCAAATCCCAACACTTGGGCAATCAACAATTCTAAAGACCAACCAATGCCATAGAATGCCCAATTGGCCGGTTCTCGCCAACTGCGATAAACAATAGCTGTCAAGGTGATTATAGTGGCAGCTAAGTACAAAAATCCCGAAGTGATAAACCCTGAGTAAATCAGCACTGAGTGTAGCGTCAAACTCAATAACTCAAAAGCACACAATGCGATCGCCCATTTATCACTGGCGGCTGCATAATTAAGTGCTAATTCGTTTCCGCGTCGGCTCAAAACTGTCCTGGCTAACCATAGAATTAGGATTGCGATCGCGCCTACGAGAAACCAACCTCCAAGAACGAGGTGAGGTAAACCAGGTATACCCGTCCACAGCAGCGCCCCGATGAAACTCAGAGCAAATCCTTCTGTAATTACCGCAGAGATTTGGTTTCGTAAATAGCGCGTATTTACGAACATTAGCCCTGTACCTACTGCCAAACCAATTAATCTGGTTCCTGGTAACTGTAGAGTAAGTAGCTGGGCAACTCCCACAGCCAAGACACTCAAGTAACGGGTAGTAGTCCGACGTTCTGTAGTTGTGCAATTTGCAACACCCGTGAGAGCTATAGGTGTAACTAGCCATAAGGCTCCCAAATAAGCTTGGCTGTCACCCACACCATACCAAGATGATTCTGCATTCATCCACAATAGGAAAAAACTAGCGGCAGCTAGCCCTAAACCGACATCCCATGCACTACGTTGCCATACTCCTTCTTCTACGCTAAATCGCCATTCTGCAACCATCAGAGCTAATAAAATACTTGCCCAGACTTGTTGACTCAGGGTTGGCGCAAGCCAATTAATGGTAGAGCAAAATGTCAGCACCCCGATGATGTGAGTTAGATATACCAGGGAAAGGGATGCGGGGGAACGGCGTTGAGTTATGAATGCCAGAGTTGTGGTAGAAAATAGCAGATTTAGCGATCGCAATACAGGATTGACAATCGCGATCGTTGTTAAAAAAGCTCCCAGTAAGAGAGTGAGCAGTTCGCCAAATTTAGCTAATTCTCGCTTTTCGGTGCGATGTAGGCTATCTGTAAGCGCCACCATCAAAATTATGTAGGGAAATAAAGCTACACCCAGCAAAGCCCAAGGTTCATTTTGAGAATTTGTGAGTTGAGTACCAGTTGCGATCGCTAATTTCTGTAAGCTATCAGGTACTATTCGCCAACCTAGCCAAATCATCTCTAAACCGATGACGAAAACCGCAGCGAAGTCTAGCTTTAAACTGTACCGCCGCAATCGACTTCCCACAAACCACAAACCTAAACCACTTACAGCTATTGCTTGCCAAGGATAATTTACTACCGAAACCATCCAACCCAAAAACAGTAGAATCCCACCAAGTTTTTCCCAGAGGAAAAGAGATGAAGGGAATATTACAGTTACTTCCTCAGCTCCCACTGCCCCCCTGCTCCCC
>NZ_JADEXU010000221.1 GCF_015206895.1 Nostoc sp. LEGE 12450
CCAATGCCCTATTCCCAATGACTCAGTTCCAGGATTTAGTAATAGATTTTTCCGCCTCCCCACTTAGTACCAACGATTTTGGGTTGTATGAGAATATGACCAGCGATCGCTTCCAAGTCCTCATCCGTCAGATTTCGCATTGCTGTGAAAATATCTGCACTCTTGATACTGGGGTGGATTTCGGAAATCTCTTCTTCTCCGTCGTAAGTAGTGGGATTTTTCAGGTAATCCACCAAGCCTTCAATGTTATTACGGTTGGGTGTTGCCAGTGCCAGATCGTCTGGAGTCAGTCCAACGTTCTGGTTTGTCTTGGTAACTCCCCCAGCATGACATTGGGCGCAAGCGTAATTAAATAAGCGTTTGCCTTCTTTTACTTGTTTCAGGCTAAGTACGGTGGTCTCACCCTGAGCATTTAATGGCACTGTTCGGGTAGCTTTGTCCAGTTCCACTGCTGTCGCGCTACCGACAAGCAACTGAAACGAGAGTAAAACAGTGGCCACAACAACGCCAATTAGTCTTCTAAACATGTTTCCCCTTAAAATTTTTGACGCTCAACACAGCTAAGAAAGCGGTTCTCAATCTCCAAGCTGCTAATTGCTAATGACTCATTGTTTTTTGTCATTAGCTATCAATGATTAGCTAAAGCCCAAGATCACCCGTTAGGTGTCCTCGTCATCACCCACCAAGTCGCTAGTACCTTTTGGGTGTGTTTCAAACGATATTTGGGAAATAATTGCCTTTGCATCTTCTAACGCCAAACGGGTCTTTTGGTGTTTGTAGGCGATTCCCAGTTGATTGCACAGAGAAAACACTTTTTCTACAGGTATACTGTAGTCGGCTGCTATCTCTGCGATCGATAGGTCTGCAAAACCCATAATGCTTGTTAACTGATAGATAGAGATTGAGTCGCTGTAATACCAATATCACGTTAGGAGTGCAATTTGTTGCCCAAAATACTGTTTGCGGAATGGGGAACTTGTACTGAGCGCAGTCGAAGTATGGGGAATGGGGCATTGGGAATGGGGTTTAACCTTTTCCTCCGGTAAAGGTAACGCTTTGAATAAAGTAACGATTAAAAAAGGCGTAAATACCTAAAGCTGGTAGGGTAAAAACCATAGAAGCTGCCATAATGTAGTTCCAATAGCTAATGTATTGGCCTTTGAAGGTATTCAGCCCTAAAGGGAGGGTAAACATTTCAGGGTCAAATAGGATAACTATCGGCAGTAAAAAATTATTCCAACTCCCCATAAATACAAAAACTGCCTGTGCTGCTAGTGCTGGTTTTGCTAGAGGTAAGACAATATGTCGGAAAATTCCAAAGGTATTTAAGCCATCAAGTTGAGCCGCTTCTTCTAATTCTTTAGGAAAATTAACAAAAAATTGCCGCATCATAAAGATAAAAGTGGCATTCACCATGCTGGGCACAATCATGCCTTGATAAGAATTCAACCAGCCGATCGCTTTTAAAATCAAAAATGTCGGAATTAGGGTGATTTGCGCTGGTACTGCCAGCACAGCCAAAATTAGAAAGAACCAAAAGCGCTTACCCACAAAACGCAATCTTGCCAAGGCATAACCAGCCATTGAATTTAACAACAAGTTTAAAAGCGTAACGCTAACGGCGATCGCCACACTATTGAACAACCAGCGCCAAAATAACGGTTCTTGGAGAAATATTTGCCTGTAGTTGTCAAGAGTAAAATTCTTGGGGAGAAAGTTGGGTTCACCACCGACAATCTCTGTTAGCGGCTTAAATGATGCTGAAAGCGCCCAGAGAAAGGGAATTAGGGTAACGATCGCATAGAGTGTCAGCAAGACGTATAGCAAGACTTTTAAGCCAGAGATTTTAGTCAAATCCGTTCGCCTCCAAAAAGCCGCCGTTGAATCAAAGTGATGGCAACGATCGCGGCTGCTAACAAAAATGCGATCGCAGCTGCATATCCCATTTGTAAATTGCGAAACACAGCTTGGTAAATTAGCAGCACCACAGTTAAGGTAGCGTTATTTGGGCCGCCAGTACCCCCAGAAAAGATGTAAGACTGGTCAAAAAGTTGAAAAGTCCCAATCACCCCCACTGCTACCACAAAGAAGGTTACAGGCTTAAGCAAGGGAAGGGTAACGTAGATAAATTGCTGCCACCCATTTGCGCCATCGAGTTCCGCCGCCTCATAAAGTGTTTTGGGTATATCTTGCAAGGCGGCCAGATAAATCACCATGAAAAACGGCGCGGTTGACCAAATGTTCATGATCATAATGCCTTTGAGCGCAACATCTGGATCGCCCAACCAGTTATAAGTAGGTAGCCCTACAAAAGCAAGAAAATCATTTAGTAGCCCATCAGTGTTATAAATCCACATAAAGATCAGCGTCAGCACTGCTGAAGAGGTGACTGTGGGCAAAAAGTAGAGGATGCGCCACCAGTTTTTACCGCGAATCCCAGAATTCAGAGTTACCGCCAGAATTAAAGCTAAGACTGTTTGAGTTGGCACAACAATAGCTACGTATTGTGCTGTGTTTCTTAAAGCAATCCAAACCCTTTCATCTTCAGCTAATCGTGTGAAGTTCCGAAAACCGATGAACTCATACTCAATACCGCCGAGAAGTCGGACTTTTTGCAAAGAAAGAAAAACGGCGTAGAGAATCGGTAAGACTACAAAAGTCCCCAAAACTAGAATGGTGGGCATCATGAACATATACCCAGCCAAGTCTTCTGTGATATTCCATCTGGGGTTACTCCGCCGCCTGTTGATTGCAAACACTACAGAACCTCCGTTTAATCCAGCACTACCCGGATTTCTCACGATACTGTAGGCAGGGGAGTGTGGGGAGTGTGCGGGGTCAGATTTCTTCCCCATCCTCCCACACCTCCCACAGTCCTTGATTTCTCACAAGTGAGAAATCAAGGACTAACCCGGCTGTAGCGATGGGTTGTGCATAATTATTGATCCTACTCCTGTAATTAAATTAAGTTTCTATTTTTGGAAAGTCTAGACGCAAAACGACGATTTACGAGATATCAGTTGTATGAGTTAGCTGCTTATGTAATTTAGGGAACTATATATTTAGCTTCCTTGGGAATGCTAATTAACCCGACTCAAGCAAGAGGACACAAAATGTCATATACAGCCTACTTACGTTCGATTAAAAGTGAACTTCAGAGAACTGATAAAACTCAAAAAAGCCTACGGGTAAAAACTATCATAGAACAGTTTGGCTACCAGCGTAGAAGTCAATCATTTATAGATAATTTTAATACTGCTCTTGGTGAATTGGGACTTTGTGCAAATCCTTGCTTGGATTTATATATTCCACTAGATACAAAAATTGCTATTTCTATTAAAGGTGTAGAAGCAATCAATAAAGTAGCTGAATCTGAATCAATTTCAGTCAAACTACAAGAGGCAATCTCAGTCAAACATGATTTTTTCTACTACTTATTTGATTTTGGCTCTGAACAAGAATATGAACGATTCCAAGCATGTTTAGATTCTCACCAGCCAGTAGGTATTTTTTTGATTCCACAAGTAGAAGATTTCTTCTCTGATATTGTTGTCAAAATTTTTAATTATGAATTAATTAGAAAATATCAATACGGAGGATATACTAGTACTCCAAAATCTGCCACTAGAAAAATTCCTACAAGTCTTGCCTCAGATAAAGATTGTGACGATGAACAGGAAAGTTCCATTTCTGATGCTAGCATTTTTCAGTTTCATCGCTCAACTATGACCAGTATTATACTTGGCAATACTGGTTTAGAGTTGCTTGATTCTGAAAAGTTTGATCAGCAGTTTGAACAGATATCTCTATCTGCCAATAAATATAATTCTGAACAGCTTTTTATTTTATTTCATTGTCCATCAGTATTAGAAATCCAAGCTCATCAGCAAGAAGATGCTTTAGGATACTTGGTAGATAGAGTTGCCAGTAAAATTCCTTTTACTTTTACTCTCAGATGTAAATACCCAAACGAAGCCTCTCTTGAGCATAAAGAAGAAGTATATGCTCATTTTCGTTTACTCCTAGAACTTCCATATTATCAAATAGAGGAAGATGATGCATCTTTGCAAGATTATTTTGTAGATTTGCAAAAGGCTCAAATACAAGCTGAATCACAATTATTATTGAAGATAAAACCCGAACATTTTTACAGTCTGAAGTGGCAACAAGAAAGTAAAGAATATATCTACCTCAAGTATTTTGCTATTAAAACCTTAGAAAGTCTAGGATATGAATTGTCTAATATTGGCTGTGAAGTTGAGTTGACTTCTAGAGATGAGGAAACATCAGATGAAGATACATCAGATGAAGATGGAGAGTATCAAAGCGAAATCATAGAAGTCTATGTAAAAAATCAGGTAGTGGTTGAAATAGAAACTCTCAAATACCAAGAATTTCAGGATAATAATCTCTTTTTAGATCCTCTTAAAAGAGTTTTGAGGAAATCAAAAGTATGGCCGAATAAGCTAGAAAGTCTTTGGTTGGTAATTCCCGGTTTTGAGATTGCCCGTAATTATTACCAACTAAAAAAAGCTAAGGAAATCTTAGAATATAAGTTATCTGGATATTATGGCGATCGCTTCCAGGTTGTAATCATGGCTCCTGATTACGAAAAACACCAATTAGTCCCAGTATCATTTGATTCTATTGAATATCCATCTTTTGAGTATGGGGTTAAAAAACCTAGTTTATTACAGGCATATCCAGTTACTAATCGTGTTAAAGAATTTAAGCTGGACTTTAGCCAAGTAAAAGGACTAAATGAAGAAAAAGACAAACTAGATAAACTTCTCAAGCTGCAATCTAAGGGACACAAGGGTTCAATTGGTGGAATTCTTTTCTATGGATTACCTGGATGTGGTAAAACTCTACTGGCAAATGCTTTTGCTAATGAGTCTGGCAGATATTTCTTTAAATTCTCTCCTGCTGATATTGTCAGTGTTTGGATAGGTCAAAGTCAAAAAAATATTCGAGATATCTTTGCTCAAGCTAAGAAAAAAGCTCCTTCGGTTTTATTTATTGATGAGTTAGACAGTATTGGGTTTAATCGTAATGAAGACAACGCCCATACAGACCAAAAAGCAACTATTAATCAATTACTCATAGAACTAAATAATCTTCAAAATAGTGACGTGATTGTAATAGCTGCTACTAATTATTTGAGTGGTATAGATAGTGCTTTGAAACGTTCTGGTAGATTGGATTGGAAGATTCCTATTTTCCCACCATCTCAAACAGAAAGAATAGAGTTATTCATACACTACCTGTCAAAAATTGATATGAATCAGCTAGTTAACTTTGAAATGCTGGCAGAGAAAAGTATGAAGTTTACGTCATCAGATATTGAGTTAGTTTGTCGGGAAGTTAGAAATGCTATTCTTCTAGAAGAAATAAGTTCAGCTTTAACAACTTCAGATGTGATTACTTACATCAATAATCTACAAGATGGTGGTTTAAGTCTTAACCAAGAACAAGTCAAGGAATTTGTGGAAGAGTGTAAAAGAATGAGTGTGAAGAATTCTAAGTTAGAAACCCTGAAATTAGAATGGGATTTGTATTAGCAATAGCTCAATAAAAATGGCGTAGGCGTAGCCCTTCGTAGACATCGCTCTTTTGGTAGTGTTGGAAAAATAACTTTAGGAATATGCGATATTTTACTAAAAAACTGCTACTAAGAAGCATCGGGGTTGTGGCGATCGCTTACATTTCAACTTGTCTATTTTTGTTTGTTCGGCAGCGTTATTTGATATTTAGCCCCACTCTACAAATCTTAACGCTACCTAGTTCACCCGACTTTTTTCTTCCTTATAAAGATGTGCGTTTACCTATTACCGGCTCTAATGAATATATACATGGCTGGTGGATTCCAGCACCATTACCAAAAGAGAAAGTTTCTTTAATTCCAAATGAGCCTGTAAAAATTTTAAAATCACCTAAAACATTTTTATACTTTTGTGGTGCTGCTAATAATAAAGGTTACTACAATTATATAGGCAGACTTCAAGCAATGCGACAGTTGGGGTTTTCTGTATTAGTGATTGACTACCGAGGTTATGGTAGTAGCAAAGGGAATTTCCCTAGTGAGTCTCAGCTTTATCAAGATAGTCAAATAGCCTGGGATTATTTAGTAAACATACAACAAATACCTCCTAATAGAATTGTCATTTACGGCGAATCAATGGGGGGAGCAGTTGCTATAGATTTAGCAGTAAAACATCCAGAAGCTAGCGGATTAATTGTGCAAAGCTCCTTTACATCAATGGCAGAGCAAATCAAATATAGAGATTGGTTACGGATGTTTCCCATCGAGTTGCTGCTAACACAAAAGTTTGATTCTATTTCTAAAGTTCGTTCTCTACGTCTTCCCGTTTTATTTATTCATGGAACTGATGACAGCATTGTTCCATCCTACATGAGTCAACAGTTATATGATGCTGCCCCTGAACCCAAACAACTTTTATTAATTCCCAAAGGAAAACATGTCCAAATTTATCAACCTGGAAATAACTCGTATTTACAAGCAATTCAGAAGTTTATCCAAAAGGTAGAGTCTCAAGAGTAAGAAATAGATCCATCGGTATGGGCTTAAATCATTGCTGCTGACTCAGAAGGCTACCAATTAATTACCGTTAAAATTGTTACCTTCGCAAACTCTTGATCGGCAGTCACTAAGGTAGCTAAATTTTGGATCGCCATTGCTGCAATAATTGCATCTGGTAGTTTCACCCGATATTGCTGGCGAATTTCAATGATTTTGTTAATCAAAACAGCATCACTCGCCACCAAACTGATAACCTCAACTCGTTGCAAAAACTGCTCAAAAAGTTGACGATCTTCTTGACTCAGCCCAGAAAACGCCAGAAATTCAATTTGGCTAATAACTGAAACTCCAATCCAATCAGCATCTTGAAGTAATTGAATAAGTTGAGAATTTCCTTGAAGCAGAGCCACTATCGCATTCGTATCCAACATGTAGCGATTACCATTCATCGCGTAGATTTCTCTGCATTGCTACCTCATCTCCCTGCCAAGTTAATCGCCCCACTAAATCAGAGAAATCATAACTAGGTTGCTGTTTTTTCTCTGACGAAACTGGATTTAAAACAACTACAACGTTCACTTCCATCGCCGCTAACTGCGTTGGAATATTAAGATTTAAATATCCTGATTCATCGATTTTAGTTGTAAGTTTTAAAACTTCCATTGCCAAATAATTAGTAAACCTTATCTTTATATTGTCGCATTTTGCTGGGATGTAGACAAAGAATTGCTTATAAGCTAATGAGCATTTAAGTTGCATAACACCAGGGCTAAAGCCCTTACTACAAGCGAATCAGTCTGGAAAAATGACTGACGATTAGCTTAGTTGTTTAATATCTACTATAAAGAGCGATGTCTACGACGGGCTACGCCTACGCTTCCCACTCTCCATTTAAACTCAGTTTCGTAATCGGCGATCGCATCTCATACGTGTCTATTTAAGCCTTAGCGAATGGAATGAGACTGTTGGCGAATTGATAAGGGGTCTAACCCCTCGCCCCAAATCCATCTTAAATTTCTTTAATTTCAGTGCGTTTCAACGCACTTTAGCTATGGGCAATCAATTTATTGCAGGGCGGGAAAGCAACGTAAAATCAAAGGTTTAGGGGTGAGGGGTTTAACCCATCGTGAACTGACCAACAGTCTCATAGAATTCGCTACTACACAAACGAAGTCCACCTCCGTGGACTAAGAAAAAATCAATGGTTTTAACCCACGGAGGTGGGTTTTGACTGTGTAGCCGCGACTTCCAGTCGCCCAGTGAGTAATAAATTAGACTTTTCAAACACCCTCTTAGAACTGCTATATGTCCGATTAAAATATGACTATAGTCATGACTATGGTTATTATGAAATCAATTTCCAAAAGTAAACTCAAATCTCAACTTCTTGAGTTCTTACGACTTGTAGAGTCAGAGGGAGAAGAAATTATAGTTACCGATCGCGGTAAGCCAGTCGTGAAAATTTCCAAATACGCACAAACACCTTCAACAGAGGAGTTATTTGGAGAAATGCGCGGTAAAGTAAAGTACTTTGAGGATTTAACTACACCAACAACTGAGGAATGGCCACAATTGTGAAGATAGTCCTTGACACTTGTGCCCTAATCTGGTGGAGTTTAGATCCAGCCAAACTTTCTGAACAAGCTAAAGAAGCGTGCAACCAGATGGAAAGGGATAAAAATGGTCTTGTTCCGTCTATAGCTATATGGGAAATTGCTTTAAAAATCAAAAATAAAAAACTAGATTTAGGTGTCAATCTTAACGAGTATGTAGTAAGGCTGAAAAAGTCTAGTACTGTTCAGATTGTACCCATTGATGAAAATATCTGGATGGAAAGTGCCAATTTAGAATGGGGTCATCGAGATCCAGTAGATCGAGTTGTCGTTGCACTAGCCAGAAGTAATCAAGCTGCAATAATTACATCTGATAAAGAGATAGCAAACTTCTATCCAGAAGTAATTTGGTGAAGGTAAGAAAGATTGTTTAATCCATCGCCTTAATTTGCTGATTAGCTTCATTCTGTGCCTTTATCATCGCTTGCTTTAATGGCTGTTGCCCCAACAAGGCGCTGACAAACTGGTTCTCAAAGTTATTGACGATCGCACTTGGATATTTACCCACCTGCCAAGATGTAGCATAATCCACTCCCGCCACCAATGGCGATCGCAGTGCGTCTTGGTCATAGCCCAAATTCTTTGCCACTGATTTACGTGTTGGCAAAGCAAACCCTGTTCCTGTCCACTTTTGCATTCCTTCTTTACCCGTGAGATAAGAAATCAACTCCCAGGCTTCGGCTTTGTGCTGTGCAAGATTATTCATCACGTAAGCAACTGTAAAAACCATCGTGCCTTTTTTGCCATTAATCGTAGGCACTGGTGCGGTAGCAAACTCTACTTGGGGAAAGGTTTCAGTTAAGTAAGGAATTGCCCAGTTACCCTCAATCACCATTGCCACTTTACTCTGACCAAACATTTCACTACCTGAGTTTGTCCCTACATCAGATTTTTGGGCAGAGGAACGGTCTTTTTGATACTGGTCTACTACTAACTCTAAACCTTTTAAACCTGCTTCACTGGCAAAGGTAGCATAACCATTTTGATCGATGAGTTGCCCACCAAAGGCTTTGATTTTATAAGCCTGACGTGCCAATTCGGGAATTTCCCCAAAGCCGTATTTGTTAAGTTTGCCTGTCAATTGTTTCGAGTAGTTACGTAATTCATCCCAAGTAGCTGGCGGATTACTCAACCCGGCGGCAGCAAATGCTTTTTTATTATAAAACAGGGCAAGGGTGGAATAGTCTTTGGGAAGACCATAAATATGATTTTGATATTTGAAACTATCGAGTAGGGTATCTTCAAAATCCGTTAGGTCAAATTCGGGGGTAATGTAACTTTCTAATGGTTCTAGGACATTCTGACTCATCAAGAAAGGAGCTTCTAGCGCATCGAGGTAAAAGACATCTGGCGCAGCTTCCCCAACTAAACGAGTTTTAATTACATCCATGTATTGGTCGGAAATTACCTCATATTTGACCTTAATAGTTGGATGTTGTATCTCAAACTCTCGCAATACCTGTCTCAAGAGTTTTTGCTCAACAGGAGAACCTCCCCAGCCACTAAGTTTGATACTAACTGCGGTAGATGCTAACGGTTTGCTTGGCAATTGTAGACTTTGACAAGCAACAATAGCGATCGCGATCGCCATTACCAATCCCAAAAAATTAAATAATCTTTTTTTGATCACTTGTACCTTCTGTTGTTAAGGAGTGATATTTTACTTATCTAAAATTTTTGTTGAAAATTGCAAGCTAGAATAACGAAAACTTATTCAAAATGCTAATAAAAGCATACTGAGTTCTTCGACAACCTGATTTATGTCAGGATGCTTTACTCATAAACATACATTATGGATTTTGTTCAGGTTGAAACAACTGCGCCACTGGCTCTGGAAATTCCCCAGATTTCTTTACCACCAACAGCACTTTCTCCAACCTCTCGAATTCCCAAGGATGCAATTCGCACAAGTTTAAAAGCCTCCACTGCGGATTCTGTCTTAGCGGCGGTTTACTCTCTTGGAACTGGCGGGATTTTACTTAGCAATTTCTTAGTGGAATTGGGTGCTAGTCCAGTAGTATTTGGGATGCTTTGCTCTATCCCCATGTTGGTCAATCTGATTCAGCCGTTGGGTGCTTACTTGTCTGAACGTAGCACCAGCCGCTTTCAATATTCTCTTCGGACACACGGAATTGGTCGGCTGCTATGGCTGGCTCTAGTAATCGGTATTGTAGGCGTAAGTTTGGGAGCAATCAATACTCACCAATTAGTGATATTGACACTTTTGATTGTCCTATTCAGCAATCTTTTGGGAGGACTAGGAACGGCATCGTGGCTAAGTTGGGTTGCAATGATAGTTCCCCGGCGATTGCGAGGCAGGTATTTTGGGATACGCAATAGTGCCGCTAATCTCACCAATTTGGTTTGCGTACCAATGGCTGGTCTAGCTGTATCACATTGGTATGGTGGAACTCTACAAGGCTATGGGGTGGTTCTGCTGATAAGCATTATATTGGGAATTGCAGGATTGGGATGTCAGTATTTCCAAGTGGATATGAATCCGCGATGCCTACGGCTGCAAGCTACACAAAATACTTATTATGGCAATTCAACTCAAATAAGTGAGATTCAGTCAGAGGTTACAAAAGATGAATCTTCTGAAGTCGCTGAATCAGTTCATCCACCACAAAACCAGTTAACTCACAGTGTTTGGAAAAACTCTAACTTTTTAAGATTTCTGCTGTATTTCAGCTTCTGGAATCTTGCCGTTAATCTCAGCAGTCCTTTTTTCAACCTCTACATGCTGGACACGCTGGATTTAGATGTCAGTTACGTGACTATCTACAACAGCCTTCAGGCGGGGGCAACTTTGTTAATGCTGATTCTATGGGGAAAATTAGCAGACAAGATAGGCAATCGTCCCATCCTCATCTCTATTGGAATTTTGGTTGCAGCTACACCAGTGCTATGGCTAGGGATTGGTGCTAATCGCCTTGATATTTGGTTGTGGCTACCCCTGTTACATATTTTGGCTGGAGGTACTTGGGCGGCGATTGACTTGTGCAGCAACAATATACAATTGGCGATCGCACCAATTAAAAATCAGTCTATCTATTTTGCAATCGCAGCTGCCGTTGCTGGAGGGAGTGGTGCTTTAGGCGCAACAATAGGCAGCTTCATCGTCCAATTTGCTCAGTTTGGAGGCTTGCTAGGGTTGTTTGCCCTCTCTAGTCTATTTCGACTAGCAGCACTTGTTC
>NZ_JADEXU010000222.1 GCF_015206895.1 Nostoc sp. LEGE 12450
TTTTGCTCGGACGTTGAGCCTCTGAACTCGGAACTTCGACCTTTTTGCTCGAACGTTGAGCCTCTGAACTCGGAACTCCGACCTTTTTACTCGAATGTTGAGCCTCTGAACTCGGAACTTCGACCTTTTTACTCGAACGTTGAGCTTCTGAACTCGGAACTGTCAAAATTTGCTTTCCAAAGTTGGGTTGACTGATATCTTGCAGCATTCTCAATTATCCCAACCCGACTAAAAACTATTGTTAGCCAACAGATTCTACTTTGACATGGGGAAAAATTGTATAACATGGCAAACACAACATTAACTAATATCGCTGCTGAATTAACAGAGGTAGCTGCTGAACTACGCCTACGCACTGTTAAAGTGAAAAGTGGCTCTCTAGGAATCGGTTCCGGTGTAATTTGGCAAACTGACGGACTAATTATTACTAATGCCCATGTCGCAACCAGCAACCGTGCAACTGTGGAATTGGCAGATGGAAGAGTATTTGATGCGGTGCGTACACAGTTTGATCCACAGCAGGATTTAGCAGCCCTGAAAATTGTCGCCACTGATTTAACTGCTGCAAGCATTGGCAATTCTGAGGCACTACGAGTAGGTGAATTAGTCTTGGCGGTGGGTAATCCTTTTGCCGACAGTGGTGCTGTGACAACTGGAATTATCTATGCAAATAATTCGCGGGCTGTTATGGCTGATTTGCAACTATATCCTGGAAACTCTGGGGGGCCACTTGCCGATTGTCAAGGCCGAGTCGTGGGAATTAATACGATGATTGTTAATGGTTTGGCTGTGGCAGTTCCCAGCAAAACCGTTGAGCGTTTTTTACAGGGAAATAGTCGTCCGCAACTGGGAGTCACGCTGCAACCTGTGCTTTTAGGTAGGCGTAGCTTGGGTTTATTGGTGTTGTCAATTTTACCTGGCAGTGTTGCTGAAACTGCTGGTGTACAAATCAGCGATATTTTAATTGGAGTTTCGGGGCGATTATTCACTACCGTGAATGATTTAACTAAATATCTCCATGACAGTAAAGGATCTGTGCCGCTACAACTCCTACGCGGTGGGCAGCAATTAGTGATTTATGTTGCAGTGCAGTCTGGAAAAACTGCTGTGGAGGCGACGTGATTCGGGTAATGGTAGTTGCCACTTCCCCTGTTGTGCGGGCAGGGTTATCAGCTGTGGTGGCTACCAATCCTCGGCTGACGGTTGTGGGAAGTGCATCCGATTTGGATGAATTGGCAAGGGAAGTTGGGGAATTACAACCAGATGTGGTGCTGGTAGATTTGAGCGCTAATCTTCAACAATCAGTGTGGGAAAAATTGCTGCTTATTCAAGAACAGCAATACCCATTAGGAACGATCGCCATTATTGAGGAACTCGACAGCATCGACTTAGAGACGGCGTTACGTTCTGGTATCCGGGGGATATTGCCCAGTACTAGCACAGAGTTAGAAATTGTCGCGGCTGTGGAAGCGATCGCTTTTGGTTTAGTGGTGCTGCACCCGGATGCTATAGAATTACTTTCTATCCGAGAAAAAGTGGTGGCAAATCCTGTACAAACATTGACACCACGCGAGATAGAAGTTTTAGGTATGCTTGGTTCTGGGTTGGGGAATAAAGCGATCGCTAAACGGTTGCAGATTTCTGAGCATACCGTCAAATTTCATCTCTCATCTATTTTTCAAAAGCTCAGTGTCTCCAGCCGTACTGAGGCTGTTGCTGTGGGTGTGCGACTGGGTTTGATTATGCTGTGATTATAATACTTGTAGGTTAAAGGGAAAAGGAGTGGAAGGCTTGATATATAAAGTTTTTTCCCCTTTAACATGAGTCCCTTTCCCCCAAAACCTGACAAGTATTGTAACCCCACCCCTAAAAAGTTAAATCAGGGATTTACGCCTGCCATTGAGTACATAATACGTGGCAATTTTTTGTAACAAACTTATGTAAAGCTGTAAAAAGAAAATGCCTTGTTAAATAAACAGTATCTATGAACATACGTAAAGTCTCTACTACTCCCTTAAGCGACCAAAAGCCTGGTACTTCTGGGCTGCGGAAATCAGTTAAGGTTTTTCAGCAGCCCCACTACCTGGAAAATTTTGTCCAATCCATCTTCGATTCTGTAGGGGACTTGCACTCTCAAACTTTAGTCTTGGGTGGTGATGGTCGTTATTACAATCGTCAAGCTATTCAAATCATTTTGAAAATGGCTGCGGCCAATGGCATTGGGCGGATTAAAGTTGGTCAACGGGGAATTTTGTCTACTCCTGCGACTTCCGCGATTATTCGCAAGTATCAGGCTATTGGTGGCATCATCTTGTCTGCTAGCCATAATCCGGGCGGGCCAAATGGTGACTTTGGCGTGAAATATAACATTAGCAATGGTGGCCCAGCGCCGGAAAAGGTGACAGAGGCGATTTACGATCGCAGTAAAGTCATTGATAGCTACCAAATTCTGGAAGCACCAGATGTAGATTTAGAAACTTTAGGTGAGTCACATTTGGGAGAGACGGTAGTTGAGGTAATTGACTCCGTACAGGATTATCAAGAGTTAATGGAGTCCCTGTTCGATTTTGAACGGATTCAACAACTGTTGACAAGAGGAAATTTTCGGTTCAGCATTGATGCCTTACACGCCGTAGCTGGCCCTTATGCCCATGCCATTTTTGAGCAACGTTTGGGCGCACCAGTGGGAACTGTGCAAAATGGTACACCCCTGGAAGACTTTGGGGGCGGACATCCTGACCCAAATCTTGTTTATGCTCATGATTTGGTAGATATTTTGTATGGAGAGAATGCGCCAGATTTTGGGGCAGCTTTTGATGGAGATGGCGATCGCAATATGATCTTAGGGCGTAAGTTCTTTGTCACCCCTAGCGATAGCCTTGCAGTGTTAGCCGCAAACGCCAAGCTAGTCCCTGGTTATAGTGAAGGTTTAGCCGGGGTAGCGCGATCGATGCCTACTAGCCAAGCAGTAGATCGAGTTGCTGCTCAGATTGGGATTGAATCTTACGAAACACCCACTGGCTGGAAGTTTTTCGGCAATCTCTTAGACGCGGGTAAAGCAACTCTGTGCGGTGAAGAAAGTTTTGGTACTGGTTCTAACCATATCCGCGAAAAAGATGGGCTATGGGCTGTGCTGTTTTGGCTGAATATCCTAGCAGTTCGGCAACAATCTGTTGAGCAGATTGTACGGGAACACTGGCAGACTTATGGACGCAATTATTACTCCCGCCATGACTATGAAGAGATACAGACAGAGCAAGGCAACACTTTAATAGAAAGACTGCGTTCTTTATTGCCAAACCTTAAAGGTAAGCAATTCGGTAACTATCAAGTTGAATACAGTGATGACTTTAGTTATACCGACCCTGTTGATGGTAGCATTAGCGAGCAACAAGGTGTTCGCATTGGCTTTACCGATGGCTCCCGCATTGTAGTGCGACTTTCTGGTACGGGAACTCAAGGTGCAACCCTAAGAGTTTATCTAGAAAGCTACGAGCCAGATCCCGCCAAACATGACCTCGATCCACAGCAAGCACTTGCTTCTTTAATCACTATTGTCCAAGAGATCGCCCAGATCCGCGAACTGACAGGACGGGAACAGCCAACCGTGATTACCTAGTACTTTGCTCCCGCTAGTTTTGAGGTTTGTAGTAAGAACTAATAGTTCTTACTACGAACTTGCTTACCATTAGACTTCTTGCAGAAGTGGGGGAAAGGGGAAGGGGTAAGGCAATACTTTTCGGTTAAGGGGGAAAGGGGAAAGGGAAAAGGTTTGAATTTCCCTTTCCCCATTACCCTTTAACCTTTCCCCAGACCAAAAGAGAGATTATTGGGTTTAACCGAAAAGTATTGAGGGGTAAGGGGGAAAGGGATGGAATTTACCCTTTAACCTTTCCCCGACATCTTGCAAAATGAACTTTTGCAAGATGTCTATTGGCATTAGTTGGTGAAGCCCCGATATTATATTGCCAAGTCTGCGAGTAATATATCCCAATACAGTTCAGATAAGACCAAAACACTTGTAGAGACGGCGATTTATCGCGTCTCAAAAACCCAAAATTTTTGCCAATAGCCCTTAAATGAACCGTATCGTAATATATCCTACTCTCTACCCAACGGATTGTACCAATGATCTGTTGGGGAGAGCAGTTTATCTGACTCAGGTGGGCCCCATGTATTTGGCTCATACTCGTAGATGGGTGTGACGTTATCAAGAATTGGCTGAACAATCCGCCATTCCTCTTCAACCGTATCTTCCCGTACAAACAAGGTAGGATCGCCCCGCATGGCATCACCCAATAGACGTTCATAGGGTTCCATCTCGTCGCCACCTCCGTAAAAGGCCAGGAGTTCAACCGCAGAGCCACTCATATCTTCTCCAGGGATTTTAGTGCGAGCGCCCAATCCCACAATTACCTCTGGATCTAGTAAAAAACGAACATAATTAGCGTTTTCTTTTCTTTCCTCCTGGAACACATTTAAAGGTGGACACTTGAGCTTGACCATCACCTCAGTAGTTTTAACAGGTAATTTTTTCCCAGCCCGGATGTAGATGGGGACTCCTGACCACCGCCATGTATTAATAAATAACCGCACGGCAACAAACGTTTCTACTTGAGAGTCAGGAGAAACGCCTTCTTCGTTGCGGTAATCAGAAAATTGACCGCGAATAATATCATCGGGTTGCAGTGAAGGTATAGCTTTGAGAATACGTTCTTTTTCATCTCGAATGGAATCGGCCGCCGTACTAGCGGGAGCATCCATGCACACTGAAGCTAATACTTGCAGCATGTGGTTTTCCACCACATCCCGAATTGCACCAGTCTCCTCATAGAAGCGCCCCCTTCCTTGAATGCCAAAGTCCTCTGCCATCACAATTTGGATGCTTTCAACATAGTTGCGATTCCAGATGGGTTCGAGAAAAGAGTTGCCAAACCGAAAATAGAGTAAATTCAGCAGTGGTTCCTTGCCCAGATAATGGTCGATGCGATAGATGGATGATTCGGGAAAAACCGATGCCAGAATTTGATTTAACTCACGTGCCGATTTCAAATCCCGTCCAAATGGTTTTTCAATTACCACCCGCGCATTTTTAGCACAGCCTGATTTACCCAATCCTGACACTACTTGTGCAAACAGGCTCGGTGGAATTGCCAGATAGTATAGGGGATGAGTGGCATCACCAAGGGCTTGACGTAATTTTTCGTAAGTTTCTGGTTTGTTGTAGTCACCAGAAACGTACTGGAGTAGTCCAGAAAGTTTCTCAAATGCGTCTCGATCTATACCACCATTATGTTCTAGGCTATCACGTGCCCTTTCCCTAAGTTGATCCGTCGTCCAAGGTCGTCCGGCAACCCCAATTACCGGGACATTAAGATTGCCCCGCCGTACCATTGCCTGAAGGCTGGGAAAGATTTTCTTGTAGGCTAAGTCACCTGTTGCCCCAAAAAATACCAGTGCATCTGAATCAGGAGTTCCCATGACTAACCTCTCTAAGAATTAGCTTTTTCATGATGTCCGCCAAACTGATAGCGCATGGCTGACAAAAGTTTATCGGCAAAGTCTGCTTCCCCACGTGAGCTAAAACGAGCAAAGAGCGCTGCACTTAACACCGGAGTTGGCACAGATTCGTCAATTGCTGCGATCGCACTCCAGCGCCCTTCGCCAGAATCTGATACCCGACCACCAAACCCTTCTAAATTGGGGCTTTCTAATAAGGCGATCGCTGTCAAATCCAATAGCCAGGAAGCAATTACACTACCTCGCCGCCAGACTTCGGCAATATCTTGGTAATCTGCACGCTTCCCACAATTAACATTTATCAAAATAGAATTTACACTCATACTAATTCTGTATGAAGATGCGCTAAACCATATTTAAGTACAAGACAGAAAAAAGAGAAACGAACCGCAAAGGACGCATTCGCGGAGCGTCTCGTAAGAGTTGGACACAAAGAAAGAAGTTAAAAGGGTTTGGCGCAGCCTCACAAAGAAATGGTATCAGTCGCCAGAATCCTCTTGTTTGTATTGGAGTCCGTCTGTTGAATGAATCATAGGGGTTTAAGATCCCACTAAACTTTCAATTTAGCGGTCAACTTTCGTAGTCGCAGGTTTAACTCGCCCACAGCGAAAGTTGTGAGTTCTGAATTCTGGCTTTTAGATTCTTTTTCAATTGGTATCAGAAAGCGCGACACTGATCAGAATTATACTCAGGGACTTCCGAAAAATAAATCATACCAATTTGGGATTTTAGATGAAAAATCCTTACAACTTCTCAAAAACCTTAAAAATAACACTCCGGTAGATAGAAGAAACAGGCAATAGAGTATGCGATTTTACGATGAAGAATTTCTAAGAGGATGTTTGAAAAGTCTCATTCTATTCGCCTAATACTTTTCAAACAACCTCTAAGATTTCCCACTAACACGCCATTTATCGCTCCAATAGCCCACATCAGCAGCACTTTCGGTAATCACTCCTGAGAATGAATTGAGGAGGCGATGACTACGCTCCACCTAGCGAAGCGATCACTCTTTGAGGAAAAAGTTTTTGGTTTACTGTTTTTTAGTTAATGTGTCAGTTTAATTATTGTCCACTCAGTAAATACAACAGGCTTTGGGCTAAAATTACGTTTGAGTGTGTGTAATTATCCAAATATCTTTATTTTAGATAACATTGCTATTGTCTAAAAATTAGAAATATGAGGATTAGCGATCGCACTGAAATTTGATTGTTCACCAATCGTAAGATTTTTAGAGGGTACTACCATGCAATATCTGCTAAAACGCACATTCCTACCTGGCTTGATGGCTGCTACTTTAGCTGGTACTAGCCTAATCCCGATTCAAACTGCTTCTGCTGATGACCGAGTTATTAATAATGCAGCCATTGGAGCCGGGGCAGGTGTATTAAGTGGAGTTGTAACAAATTGTGGTTCCGTATTAGACAATGCTTTTAAAGGTGCTGCTGCTGGTGCTGCTGTTAATGCTGCCAATGGTGCAAGAAGCAACAGAGCCAGAAGAAGAAACGGACGTTTACCTGTTCAAGATATCGCTGTAGGTGCTGGTGCTGGTGTATTGGCAGGTGCAATTTCTGGTGGTTGTAGAACTACCTGGAAAAATGGTGTCAATGGTGCTGCTGCTGGTGCTGCGGTTAATTTATTAGATAGAAGATCCAGAAGAAGATAAGAAGATCAGCAACAACCAGAAGATTAATGAGAGTTCGTTTCCTCCATGTCCTGTTCTCCCTATGGGGAAATTGGTCAGAGGACTGTTGTTTTATTTCACCCGCAATTCATATCACATCTCACCCGGAGGGGAGTGTGAGATGAATTGCGGTTTCAGCTAAATATTCAAGCGACCCTGGAGTAAACATTAGATACGTTTGCCCTACTACGGATAGAGAGATCGCTGCTACTGTTTTTGATTCTTTCTGATAGGCGCAGAAACTGACCCCGTTTTTAATTGGAGTAGGCGCTGAGTCAGGTCGGATTGAGTCAGCAAATGTAATATGGCTGGAGTACAACAAGGACAAAACAATGGTTCAAGGGGAAGCATGACTATTACTGTCTCAGATTTGTATATTGAGTTAGCATTCATGGTGTATGTACTAACGACACCAGTATATGTGACGAACTAATTCAAGGGACTCTTATCAATCTTCTCGTTTTTCATGATGAGTTTAACGATTAGAAAAACTCACTCCCGGTGCCATCGTTAGTACCACAACCGCTATCACAGGTGTTTTAAATACCATTCAATTCAGAGTTAGTAGTTGCACCGACTGCCATTACTTGAGACCATTCACTGACGCGGTTGTTATCTAAGACGGCTCGCACTCGATAACCAAGCTGAATTTTATGCATTAGCAAGATCACATCACGGTTGAGTAATCCTTGTGATTTTTGGTTTTCATTAGATGCAGCTTGTATACGAAAGCAGCGATCGCTTTGACGTTTTAACTTTGGAGACTTCCCTTCCACAAGCACCGTTTGTAGTTCGTACTCTTTAGCTTCAGGATATGGTTCCCAGCAAAGTTGCCAATAAGTTGACCAGCGAATTAAGTCTGATGGTAATTCCTCGACTTCATCCGACAATGTAGAAACAAGTCCGGTGATTGGAGGTTGTACCACTTGAGGCTGATTGGCAGAGATATCAGCAGCTAAAGAGGAACTGTGATCAAAACTTAGTATCAGTCCAAATATCAAAGTGAACAGCACAATCAATCGTAGGCATTGTAGTTGCACTAGCGACAAGATTTTCCGATTCATAATGATGTAAAAGTCAGTTGCTTACCACTCTACAGGTAAAATCATGCCATTGTTGCCGCGACGTTTGTCGGCAACGATTACTCTAGGACGGACACACGTGTTGTCATCTAATGTCGAATTGAAGACTGCGCTTCTTTCCCCAATTGCTGATTTTTTGCCAATGCTGGCGCGGAATATAACAGAGTTCGCCCCTAGCCCTACACGCTCGCCTATGCTGGTTTCAGGGCCATTAGCGACACCATTGACAACCTGCCTACCGCCATGAACTAGAGCGCGAGGCCCATAACCAATACCATTACCAAGAGTCAAACTAGTGGTTTCTAATGCGTGAAAGACAACATCGTTTGCCATCCCAGCAATTGATCCAACATTAAAAGGTTCACCCTCATCAGCACGCAGCGAAATTCTCTCAGCTAGTTTGTTCTTGAGCGTTTCTAATGAATCTTGGAAAGTAAGATTACCGATAATGCGGTTACGATAGTTCGGATCACGAGTTGGACTTCCGCCTATCTGTGGCAGACTTCCAGAATTAAATAAGGTGAGGGGAGCATAATTAATTCCTTCTACGTTTGTCGAGTCTGCCCTAGCTAAATCTGTGTAACCTTTAGCAAATGCTTCATTGACTTCAATAATGCCTTCCATTAATGCAACGTCTGCTTCTGTCAGGTTGGCTACTTTCCCCAAACTGCCGTTAGTAGCTTGTTGATAAGTTGTGACGTTTTTACCAGGCAGGACAACTTTTCCAGCGGGTAAGGTAACACCAGGGCCAACTCGCGCCAGAAAGTTGACTACTGTGTTTCTTTGTATAGTTGCACCGTCTATTTCACAATTGAAGGCGAGAAAAGTCTCTGGAACAGTGTTGCTAAACTGAGTATTGGTAACTGTGTCGGTAAAAGGCCCTGTAGAACCTTGAGTACCAATTTTAGCTGCACCTTTGACAATGGCCATGTGTGCCATAATGACACGCTCGCCAATCTCCACTCCTGTTCCTGAAGCTTTGATTTTCACTTGGTCTTGAACATTAGAATCTGCCGCAATACTAATAGGAGCATTAGTAGCATCTAACTGGGCAAATGGGGCGACGTAGACTTTTTCACCGAAGGTAATATTTGTGGGATTGGTGATTGTTGCTGTTGGGTCAACAAAACTAGCTGACTCGGAAGGTGCGGTACTTGGGCATATGGGTAGGTTTCCCACAGTTGGATTACAAGTTCCGCCAACAGCAAATGCGGGTTGTATATATATCTGTGTGCTGATGGCAAATGCTAGGATAATTGCGGTTAAAGCACTAAAAATTGTGCGAGGTTTGAACATAGAAAGAAAAGTCCTCACGGGTTATGGAATATTTGGCTATGGGATAATCTGCGTTAATGAATGCGAGATTTATTCAGGCGATGTCTGGCGACAAGACACAGAGCGTCTACACAGGCTGAGAAATTACCAAAAATTACACTGCAACAGCCTCTATTGAGACTCCTTTTAGGTATGAGACCAAGAATTAACCGCCCCAAAAACCTGCCAAATTGAAGAATACTTGTAAGACAACTGATAATAAAAAGCCTAAAAGCGGCACTGAAATTGTCGTTGTTGCTTCAGCAACAGCATTATTGTAGACAGTCTCCCAAGCATCTGGTCCAGTTGTGGACTCTCCATATACTTTAGTACTCACAGCTAACGTTAAGCTAAGTACACTCAAACCAGCTAGTATTACGCGACGTTTCAACATTATTCCCAGTTACCTAATAGTTCGCCAAGTTTATTGGGTAAGGTAAAGCGAAAAGGTACAAGACATACTTAAACTTTTCGGTTTACCTAACTTAATAACTTTCAAATTTAATCAAGTACAAATTACTACATCCAGCAATTAACAATTGATTGTAATATTATTTGCTGTCTAACACTAGAGTTTTAGGTATTGAAAAAATTTATGGAAATAATAAAAATATTATTAAATTTATAATGGAAAACTGTGTTCAAACAATAGTAATTTAATTTAAAAAAACATCTATCTTAAGGAGTAAAATTAGATTAATTGCTGCTAGTAAAAGATAATCAAGGTAAAAAAATAATTTCAATTCTATCTTTGGGGGATAAATATTTAAGCTGTATACTAAATAGGAGTTTGGAGAAGTTGAAGAAGGAGTCAGAATCAAGACGCTCGATAACTCGCTTTCTGCTTCGCTTACAGTCGGGGATTCAGACTCGTGACTTTCTTGTTGACCACCAAATCCTAGATTTGGAGGGGTTTTAAACCCGTTTATTCATCCACCAGCGATGCACTGAGTTTCGGATACGCTCAACTACCGCTGGTCGTTGTGTCGCACAGAATACCCAACAGAATTCTGGCTCCTGACTCCTGAATTCTGTTTCGATAATAGACATCGATATGGTAGTCTTATTTGATTTAAAAACTACTACATTACGATACGCGTGAATATTTAATTTCCTGAAAGCCTTATCTGATTGGGGTTTTGCTAAATTCTACTCTGATTCAAGCTCGTCAATATTTAGATGCGTTTGCCCTAATTGTTGCAGAAGTATATAGTACATATATACTATATACTAACTACATTTTCTGCAATCTTAAAACTCTGTATCAATTACCCGATCTATTATCATTTGAACAAATCCAAATCTGTCACAGCACCAAGACTGCTAGAAGATACCAATTTGGCATATTTCGCCAACACGCCTTTGGTGTAACGCGGAGCGGGAGGTTGCCAGTTAGCACGACGACGGGCTAATTCTGATTCAGATATGTTCAACTGCAATGAACGAGCCGGTGCATCAATCGTAATACTATCGCCTTCTTCAACAAGAGCGATCGCACCACCCACTGCTGCTTCTGGAGCAACATGACCAACTACCATGCCATAAGTACCGCCAGAAAAGCGTCCATCGGTAATTAATCCCACCGCATCACCCAAACCAGCCCCGATAATTGCCGAAGTGGGAGCCAACATTTCTCGCATTCCAGGGCCACCCTTGGGCCCTTCGTAGC
>NZ_JADEXU010000223.1 GCF_015206895.1 Nostoc sp. LEGE 12450
GGTGAAGAGTTTTCCCCTCTGCCCCCCGCACTCCTCCCCTCTGCCTCTTTTGAATCCCCAATCCCCTGCTTTGCTTCAAAAATAATCTTCGTTCCCTGTTTGAAGCTTTTTCCTGGCTTAACTAAAGCTAACCAACAGTTATACTGCCGTTCTTCCAACAGCAACACCTGGATTTTAGCACCAGTGGTTTTATGACCATAAAGCCTCGCTGGAATAACCCTTGTATTGTTCATGACTAACAAATCACCAGAGCGTAGCAGTGCAGGCAAATCATGGAAAATATGGTGAGATGCTTCTGTTTCAGCGCCTGTAGTGGGAGAATTAACTACCAGTAACCGAGAACTATCTCTAGGAACTGCTGGGTTTTGGGCAATGAGTTCTGGAGGTAGTGTGTAGTCATAGCCTGCTACCGAGCAATCTAATTCAAAATTTTTTTCTTTGGGGCTAGATGTATCTTTCAACTTGGCTTGTACTAGTTTTTGCTTTATTTAGTATTTATACTCTCTGACAAAAAGCTGTTTTTAGCTTTCCCTTCTAAAGGAACTTTAAGGCATCTTTGCCCAATTTTGTCGCTAGGCTATAAGATTGTTACTATTAAGTAACACGGAAAAATTAACATAAAAATTGGGTAAACCTCCCCATCTAAAAACGGGGGCTTTTACCCTACCGGGAACAGGCACTGATTGACGAATATAGATATGTAGGATTGGCTTTGATCCCAAGCACCAACAAACATGGAATACTTGTATTATCTGGCAAATGCCAGTCTAACCCTGAGGGTCGTTCAACACCTGCACGCTAGACCCCAGACACCAGTTTCGTTCGTCACCGTAATTCATCAAATTGATGGCTGGGTGGTTAGGATCAAACTCAGAGGTCAAGTCTCGCCCCAAGAAGATGGCGACTTTCGCGCTTTTCTAAATGAATTAGGAATTAGCTATGAACCACCAATGAGGGTGCAAATGGCACTTTGGAGTTTAGAAGCGGGACAATGCCCTGTGGACGTGATGCGTCGCTATCAGGTAGCGATCGTTTCTCATGGTAGTCCAGAGAGAGACGAAATCGAAGCTTTCCGGCAACAGTTTGTCAGGGGCTTAGGCTACTGTCCAGAAACTTTGGCGTAATACCGTTTGGTTGTAACGCCAGTAGATAATTATTGGTAATTAAGATATTTTATCCATTACCAATTAACCATTATCAATTGAAGAGTCGAAAGCTGCCAGAATGTATTCTTGCAGCTTAAACTTATATTCATCTGTTGATGAAGTAGCAAGAGCTTCCTGAGTTGCTATAACCGCAGTCTGATTTTTTGATATCCTTTGACAGTAGACAATAGCAACATCAAATCGGCAAGAATAATCCGCCTTTTCAGGGTACTGGGCCAAGAATATTCCAGCTGTCCGTGAGATTTTTGCTTGCTTTTGTGGGGTGATGGCGCTTCTTCCCCCTGCATCCCAACTCCCTGAACTGCGAGTTTTGACTTCAACAAATGCCAATAATGAGTGCTGAGTGCTGTTAGCGGTAGCGGGGCGTTTAGCCCGTAAGGAGTGCTGAGTAAGGAGTTTTTCCCCAGTTTGTCCATCATATTGAGCAATAATATCGATTTCCCCCCAGCGACTAGAAAAGCGACGATGGAGAATTATCCAACCAGTAGATTGCAACCATTGGGCAACTAGGTCTTCTCCTAAATGACCAATATCTGGATAATGAGATGGAGGAAGGTTAGCCATTGACGAAAAATATCATAAATTCTATGAATTCTAGGTTAAGCGATCGCACAGCAGGTTCTAAACTCGACTCATCCCGAACACAATTCGGGTTGAAGCGTCAGACAGACTATCACTTTTGGACAAATATACTCAGCTTATTCTTATGGGGAATGATTAGCATCACCGCAACGCTCGGTTTTGCTCCAACAGCTTTGGCACTTGAATATAATAAAGAGATTTTGGTCGAGGCTGATTTTTCAGGACGTGATTTAACAGACTCTAGCTTTACCAAAGCTAATCTTCGCCAGAGTAACTTCAGTCATGCTAATTTGAACGGTGTCAGTTTCTTTGCAGCAAATTTGGAGTCTGCAAATTTAGAGGCAGCTGACTTGAGAAATTCCACTTTAGACTCGGCTCGTTTAGTTAGGGCAAATTTGACAAATGCACTGTTAGAGGGTGCTTTTGCTGCTAACGCCAGATTTGATGGCGCAATCATTGACGGGGCAGATTTTACCGATACGCTGCTGCGTTCGGATGAGCAAAAAAAATTGTGCAAACTTGCCAAAGGCACTAATCCAACCACAGGACGAGATACGCGTGACACGTTGTTTTGTCCTTAGTATTTTCTAATGGGAATGGGGAATTGGGAATTGGGAATTGGGAATTGGGAATTGGGAATGGGGAATGGGGCATTCCCTACTTAACCTACCAACCAAGGGCCCCAATCTTTTGACAAACAATTTTCATTCCTTTGCCTGGTGAAGAATTGGCGACAAAAGGTATTTCTCCTTTCTCCTTATCCTCTTGAAGTAGCTGTCCCTCTGAACTGTAAATGGCAATGTGATTCCGAAAAAGCCGCGATTCGGAACATGATGCATCGAATGTAGTCTCGAAGATGCCATCTCCGTACATACCATAAAGCTTGTATGTTGTGCCCTTTATAGTTTTTGTGTCCAGAGCTACGCTGTTTCCTAATTTATCATGCCCCACAGTAATATATCTTTGTGCATCTTGGGCGATCGCTGGGCCAACACCTCCGGTGAACGCACTACCATTGCTCAAGAAAATAGCGATCGCTCCCACCATACCGCCGATTTTAAAATACATACGTTTCAAAATATAAGATTTCATATATTTTTACCCGCAATCAAAGTTGTTCTGGCATGGTAGAAGCACTGAAAAGTTAAATCGCTGACAACTTTCACGAAGTCGGCGATCTGAATACCGCGAATTTTCACAAATCTAGGACTTATGCAAATAATAGCCAAAACTCTGTAAGGGCAATTCATGAATTGCCCCTACAATCTTTCGTTTGGTGTGAGAAATAGGATTGCTATAGCTCGTAAGCTTAACTCCCGATCTATCGAACGCTTTTAAACCACTCAGTAATCCCCTGAGCGATCGCATCAGCCATTTTCTTCTGTTCTTTTGGGTTTACTACCTGCTCAAATTCATCAGGATTGCTCATAAAACCCAATTCCAGTAACACCGATGGCGCAGCTGCTGGGCGTGTCAGCGCTAGGTTGTCCCAAAACACACCATAAGAAGGTTTGCCGAGTTTTTTAACAACATAGGTCTGTAAAAATATTGCCAGGTTGTGGGCTTGGGGTTGATACCAAAAAGCCGCGAATCCCTTGGTTTTTTCAGCATCGCCATCATCGGGTAGAGAGTTGTGGTGTATGGAAATAGCGATCGCAGGTTCTTCTTTACTAATAATTGCCTGACGCTCTGCTAGAGAAACCTCCTTATCGTCCTCCCGCGTCATCACTACCGTTGCTCCTCGCTTCACCAAATCGTCCCGCAGCAACTTAGATACCACCAAATTCACATCTTTTTCTAAATATCCAGTTGGGCCACTGGCACCAGATTCTTTACCGCCATGCCCTGGATCGAGTACAATCTTGAGATTAGCTAAAAGCTTGCGTCTTGTGTTCCCAATATTAGGCGGATGACGCAAAGCCAAAACCAGGGTTGTACCGTCGTATCTCAGCTTATATCCCCACTGTTGAGCTTTTTTGAGGTTAAAGGTGTATTTTACTTGTTCTGGAGCCTCCTGTTGCCAATCTAGCCGAGAAATTAGAGGGTCATCATCCAGGCGAATAATGTCCGTTTGGGCAGTAGTATTGTAGAGAGTGAGAGCGAGAGCTTTCTCACTTTGTTGCACGCTCACAGGTACGGGAACTTGTAAGGGGAAAAATATCTCTGTCGCACCAGGGAGTTGACGGTATCCGACACTGCGAATTATTGTTTGTGGCGGAATTGCACCAGGTAGAATGCGAGTTTCCTGACTATTAATCCAAGCGCCATAGTCTAGGCGCAACCATTCACCTTCCTTACCTGTTACTGTTGCGCGTGTGCCTTTAGGCAGTGGTGTGAGCCGAGAATAATCGGTGCTTGGACCAGTGCGAGCAACGCCTGACTCTACTGTAACCTCAGAAACCGGCAACTCTGCTCTTGAGAGGATTTGAATTTTACCAGTCCCTGGTTGAGTTGTCGTCTTGCCATTGAGTGTTAGTTGAAACTGAGGTTTTCCCAGATCGGCGGCTGTAGCCACTGTGGTGCAACCTTTATAATTGCCTACGCTAGACTGGGCATAAGGCTGATTTTGCCCTGTCAGAGCTGCCAAATTACTTGGTAGTTGTGCCTGTTGAGGTTGAGGTAAAAGGGTAATCGTTTGATTAGCCAGGGTTACAGAGACATTGGCGTTAGGGGGTGCGATCCCTTCGGGAAGCTTTGCTAACGCGCTAAAACAAATTAGTTCTCCTGGTAGTCTGGCAATGTCAGCGGCGGGAGTCAAGGAATCTTTAGCAAAGGCTACCCCCTGTGGTAGTTCAGGGCTAGTGCTAACCCTTATCACCTTAATCTTAAGTTCTTGATTCTGGCGACGCACAGTAAAAAGATTCTCTCCCAACTGCAAGGGGAAACTAGGGGAAAAATGACCAGCTTTGCTGCGGTTAATTGGCTTACTATTGATCAAAACCTCACCATCTGGTGGTGCAGTCCCCAGAAAAAAGATTTTTTGGGAACTCGTCTGGTAGTTTGTCTCAGGAAAAACGACTATAAGAGATGGTTCTGCCAATGCTACGGAGGATGTGAGAATACAGCCTAATATTACTAATCCTAAAAGGTTTTTCACAGCAAATCATAGAAGATTACACCACAACAACTGTGGCACAATGACGGGATGTATTTTTAGAAGTTGTTAGAAATTCAAACTACTATGACTAAGTTTATCTTCGTAACTGGAGGCGTAGTTTCCAGTATTGGTAAGGGCATTGTAGCAGCAAGTCTAGGGCGTTTGCTCAAGTCGCGCGGATATTCGGTGTCGATTCTCAAACTCGACCCTTATATCAATATCGATCCTGGCACAATGAGCCCTTTTCAGCATGGGGAAGTATTCGTTACCCAGGATGGTGCGGAGACAGATTTAGATTTGGGGCATTACGAACGCTTCACCGATACCTCAATGTCGCGCTTGAACTGTGTGACTACTGGCTCGATTTACCAGGCAGTCATTAATAAAGAGCGACGCGGAGACTACAATGGCGGCACTGTACAGGTTATTCCTCATATTACCAATGAAATAAAAGAGCGGATTCTGCGAGTTGCTAAAAGTACAAATCCATCTGTAGTAATTACAGAAATTGGCGGGACGGTGGGAGATATTGAATCACTACCGTTTTTGGAAGCGATTCGCCAATTCCGCAAAGAGGTTGGGCGGCAACATGTACTCTATATGCACGTAACGTTGGTACCGTGGATTGCTTCTGCGGGTGAGATGAAAACTAAGCCAACACAGCATTCAGTTAAAGAACTCAGATCCATTGGTATTCAACCAGATATTTTAGTTTGTCGGAGCGATCGCCCCTTACCCAAGGGATTAAAGCAAAAATTGTCGGGATTTTGCGATGTGCCCGAAGAATGCGTCATTACTTCTCAAGATGCCAAAAGTATCTATGAAGTACCCCTAAATCTGGAACGGGAAGGAATGGCAGAACAAGTACTGAACTTGCTGCAAATGGAGCAACGCCAACCAGATTTGACGCAGTGGCAAACCTTGGTACAACGGTTACATACTCCTAAGCACGAGCTAGAAATTGCCATTGTCGGCAAATATGTGCAGTTAAGTGATGCCTATTTATCTGTAGTGGAAGCACTAAACCATGCTGCAATTTCCACTTATGGCAAACTGCGCCTACGCTGGGTGAACTCAGAAGATTTGGAAAATGAATCAGCCGAAGCTCATCTTGGGGGTGTTGATGGGATAGTTGTGCCAGGAGGTTTTGGGGTTCGGGGAGTGGATGGCAAAATTGCCGCCATTAAATACGCCCGCGATCGCCAAATTCCTTTTTTGGGTTTATGCCTGGGAATGCAATGCTCTGTAATTGAATGGGCTAGGAACATAGGGGGATTAACAGATGCTAATAGTGCTGAATTTGACCCTCATACAACGAATCCGGTAATTAATTTATTGCCAGGACAGCAGGAAGTTGTCGATTTAGGGGGTACAATGCGCTTGGGGCTATATCCTTGTCGTGTTCTTCCTGATACATTGGCTTTCAAGCTTTATCAAGAAGATGTAATTTATGAACGGCATCGACATCGCTACGAGTTCAACAATGCTTACCGCGATCTCTTATTAAAGTCCGGCTATGTGATCAGTGGGACTTCTCCTGATGGACAGTTAGTTGAAATTGTGGAATTACCCAAGCACCCATTCTTTCTGGCTTGCCAATTTCATCCAGAATTTCAATCGCGTCCTAGTAGCCCTCATCCTTTATTTAAAGGGTTTATTCAAGCAGCGATCGCTCTTTCTCTGTCAACTTCAACTACACCAACACCATTGGAGGTTTCTTAACAATTCATAATTCAAACAAATTAATTTGATTTTGAATTGGTACACGGCAACATAAACTTAAGGCTTCAGTAGACTTGGACATACAGGGTGCATCATTCGTAAATTTTGGACTTGAGGAGATGTTGTGGCGTACTGGGTGAAAATCCTTTACGAGAGGAAAGAATATGTAGTGAATTTTGAACGTGTCCATGCTTTTTGTTATGAAGTGAATGGCAGGGTTACTTTTTGGCTACCCGATAGTGCCATTCCAATAGTCATTAATCCACAAAGTAACCTAGAAGATTATCAAAAGATTCTCGATTATTTAGAATGCGTGACAAGTTTAGAATTAGATCATGCCCACTGGGTGAAAATCCTTTACGAAAAAAATGAATATGTAATTAATCTCAACTGCATCAGTTCCTTTTGTCATGAACCGAATGGCAGGATAACTTTCTGGTTGCCAGATGGCACTATCCCCATCATCATTAATCCTGTGAGTAATCCAGAATCATATCAAAAAGTTGTGCAATACGTTCACAAAGCAACGGGCTATTCTTTATCTTAAAATTCTTAAATAGTAGAGCAAGGTTATTCAAAAAATTTTAGATTGACTCCAGCAATCAAGTCGAGGGCTTGTCATTTAATTTTAGATTTTGGACTTTCCTGTGGAATGCTACGCGAACACTGTGAAGGTGGCTCGACTGAGCGATCGCAGAACGTCTCAGTCGAACGATTGTAGGAACTCAATGATTACGAATTCTGTTTGGACAAATCCATCAAATTTGCCAGCTTGTAAACTACCCGCGCTCCAACATTACCATCCCATTCGGCATCACCGACTTCACAGATGTCAAAGCCAATAATTTTTCTACCACTTTTGACTAATTCCCGGAACAGAAAAAATGTTTGCTCTAATTCCAATCCGCCGGGAACAGGAGTACCTGTACTGGGACAGAGTTTTGGATCTAGACCATCGACATCAAAGCTAATGTAAACAAACTCAGGTAAATGACTGATAATTTCTCGGCATAAATCAAGCCAAGTTGTTCCAGAGTAAAGCTTTTGTTTAATGGCTGGGTCGTAATATGCAATAATGCGACTATCAGATTGGTCTATCATCTGCACTTCATCATGACTAATATCACGCAAACCTACTTGCACTAGCTTGGAAATTTGCGGTATTTTCATCGCATTAAACATAATCGACGCATGAGAAAACTCAAATCCCTCATAAGCATCGCGTAAATCTGCGTGGGCATCAATGTGCAAAATGCCATAGTTAGCGTAGTTAGCTGCTAATGCTTGGAAATAACCTAACGGCGAACTGTGATCTCCACCAATAACTGCGACTCCCTTACCCTTGTTAATTGCTTCTTGGCAATTTTCAAACAGCCATTGATTTACCTTTTCCCCAGCCTGATTAATTTCTGTGAGGACAGGTGTTAAATCTGGTGTATCTGAGAGTTCTTTACCTTGGGCTAATCGCTCAATAATTTTTGCTGCCAAGGCGCGGTAGTATGTATTCTTCTCTAAAATATCTTGGGGAATTTCCACCATGAAAATTCCCTGCTTCCAACCATTAGGGTTATCAAAATCGAACAAATCTAATTGAGTTGAAGCATCAAGAATTCGCTGGGGGCCATTAGCTGTGCCTGCGCCATAAGAAACAGTGACTTCCCACGGCACACCAAAGACAATCAGGTTTGCAGACTCATAATCGCAAGGCAAACCTAAGAGGTTGCCATTTATTTCACCTACGCCGCTAGGATTGTAGTCTTGTAGTTGATTACTCATCGATTATCTTCTGGATTTACGTGGATAGACAGCACGCCGCCTAGTGGACATCTGCATTGTAATCAAAATTTTTCACAGGGGGTAAACTACAACGCCTCTATTACTTGGTCGAAATTGCGGCGATATATCTGTTGGCTGTAGTCCTCCCACTCTTTATCTGACGAGTGGGGCGATCGCTTTAATGTTGCTTCTTGGACGTATGCCATCAAGGGGCGACGAAGACACTCATATTTCTCGAAGGCTTTGGCTATAGCTTGCAGATCGTTCCAGTTATTTTCCTCAGCAATTTTAGCGATGAGTGTTGTAACTACTAGTGCATCTTCCAATCCTTGATTAGCTCCTTGAGCCATGAAGGGAGGCATTCCATGTGCGGCATCGCCAACTAAGACGATTCGCCCTAAACTCCAGGCTGGTGGAATTTTGGCAGGATTCGCTTCTATATTGAGGTCAGTTGGGTTAGAAACTCGTAAAGAGTCTGAAATACTCGCGTGGTGAATATAGTATGGACGCTGTTGCATTTTGGCAGGAGGAGATATACGCACTAGTTCCTTGAGGGCATCAGGAAAGCTTGCTTTTTCCAACTCCTGCAAAGCTAAGTCAATTAAAGAACTTTCTGACTTTTCTTGCAATGAGTCTAAAGGCAAAGCAAGATGTATTATGTACCCAAGTACACCAGTTGGTCTGCGAAATAATATTATCCTGATGTTATTTATACAAACAGAATTTCCAGTTATTTCATCATTAGTGATGGTTACAAGTGGTGAGTCTTGAAAAAAATCTTCTTCTAGTTTTGCCCATAATTCCTTTGGTACTTCAGCTATTTCCATACAAAATATAGCTGCAAACCCAGAGTATTCAGGTCGGGCAAAATCATCGTATTGAGTATCTGTATAAAGTAGCCTACGAACTGTAGAATTAATCCCATCTGCTGCAACAATTAGTTTAGCTCTAATGGATTTTGTTGCTGATTCTTGGGTGAGAATATCTGAGTTTTGAGGTTGCGGATCGTTATCTTTCTGCCCATCTGTCCAATACGCATAAGGGTTGGCTTCTATTCGTGTATCACTTACACAATCTATGCGGACACAACCTTTTTCCGGCTCTTTCACAACATTAATACAACGGTGATTAGCTTTAACTAGGTCTGGTGGAAGTAGCTGTCTGAGGGTTGTCTGTAAGTTGTACCAAGAAATTGACACTCGACCCTCGCCATAATCTTGAAACCAGTCATCAAAACTAAGCGAAATTGAATTAATTATCTCACCCTGCAAGTTTTTGTAAACCCATTGGGGTGAAGCCTTTGGAGGCTGTTGCTTTTGAGTAGATTCGACAGTTTCCTGATCATTAGACTGTTTGGGATTCAATAAACCAAGTCCAGTATTTTTGACTTCTTCGTAAGCTTTAGGATCTAAATGTTTGAGAGCTTGTAATCCATTGGGGAGAAGATCCAATGTTTGTCCAACTTGACGAAAGGCGCGAGTTTGATCGATGACAAGGACATTTTCAATACCACGTTTACGTAAGCCAATGGCAGTTGCTAACCCAATAGGCCCAGCGCCAACCACTACAACATCGTAGATTTCTTGAGAGGTAGAAGAGGAGATAACAGATGCAGGTAAGGTATCTGCTTTGGTTGATGTGTTTGTATGTGGATAAGGACTTGATTGAGTTTCTGGCATATTTATATATTGGATGGAACCTGGGCAATGTGGAAAGCTATAGCCATCAAGTTACATAGGATGACATAACAATATTAAAATCAAATACAAAAAGCAAATATACCAGGCGATTAGAAATCGCGGCTATACAAACAAAGTCCACCTCCGTGGACTAATAGAAAATCAAGGGTTCCTTAACCCACGTTCGCGTAGCGTTCCGTTCGCACAGCGTCCCATAGGGAAGGAAAGGTGGGTTTTGTATTTCGACTCCGGTTCCATCGAGCGAAGTCGAGATGCTCAACACAAGTCTGTGTAGACGCGGTTTCTAACTGCCCTTTTAACTTGTGATGTCTACGACGAGCTACGCTAACGCACATTGCGCTGATGCAATCCTTGATACAGGGTACATTATTAATTAGCTCAATTTCTTTGCTGCGCGTCCAAGCAGCAACTCGTCGTCAGGCATAGCCTCTGTAAAACCCTAAATGACTAACGAAGAACTGCTGCAAATTATTGAAAAAGCTATCAGAGACAAGGTAACAAAATTAAACCTTTCTGACAAAGGCTTAACAACCCTGCCAACGCAAATTGGCCAACTCATCAACCTGCAAACCCTCAACCTTAGCAGTAATCAACTGAGCAGTCTGCCACCGGAATTTGTTCAACTCACCAACCTGCAAACCCTCAACCTTAGCAGTAATCAACTGAGCAGTCTACCACCGGAAATTGTCCAACTCACCAACCTGCAATCCCTCTACCTCAACAATAATCAACTGAGCAGTCTGCCACCGGAATTTGTCCAACTCACCAACCTGCAATCCCTCTACCTCAACAGTAATCAACTGAGCAGTCTGCCACCGGAAATTGTCCAACTTACCAACCTGCAAGCCCTCGAACTCAGCATTAATCAACTGAGCAGTCTGCCACCGGAATTTGGACAACTCACCAACCTGCAATCCCTCGACCTTGGCAGTAATCAACTGAGCAGTCTGCCACCGGAAATTGTCCAACTCACCAACCTGCAAACCCTCGACCTCCGCAGTAATCAACTGAGCAGTCTGCCAAGGGAAATCAGGCAACTGTCAAACCTGAAAAAGC
>NZ_JADEXU010000224.1 GCF_015206895.1 Nostoc sp. LEGE 12450
AAAAGTTTAGTCAAAAATTTTGAACGTACACTCGATCGTGCTAATGCCAAGCTCAAGCTTTGTTTTATCAGATTGATGCTCAAAAGACTAGCCACTAACTAGAAAAAGATATCAAATGGGTTCTATAGGCAGAGACTTGAGATAGGCAAAGGACGACATCCCTGCCCCAAAATCGTCCAATGCGAAGCGACAGCCCATCCGTTGAAGTTTTTGAATGAACTGCCTGGCTTTGAGCAGATTGGCGATCGCTACAGTCTCGGTAATTTCAAAGCAAATGCGCTGGGGTGAGATGGGGTATAGGGTAAACTGCTCATGCAAAAAGTCAATGAATTGATCGTCGTTGATGCTAGAGCCAGAAAGGTTAATTGCATAGATGCTTTTTTTATTGTCAACAACCCTTGACCAATTCTTGAACAGAGTCCGAATCACCCACCGATCGATCAGGTGCATCAAGTTGTAGCGTTCTGCTGCTGGAATAAACGCCATCGGCAGCACTAATTTTCCCTGCTCATCCCGCAGCCGTAGCAGCACTTCATAATGGTCGCCGTTTTGCTCTGTCGGGATAATAGCGGCAATCCTTTGAACATAAAGACAAAACCAATCACTTTCCAAAGCCTGAGAAATGCGGCCGACCCACTGCATCTGACCGCGCTGTTGCAGTCGCTCCTGGTCGTCAGTCTGAGCAACGTACAAGCGATTCCGCCCCCGGTTCTTGGCGGTATAGCAAGCCGTGTCAGCCGTGCTGATAATCTCTGCAAGGCTCTCGCTATTCGTGTCGATACCGACCAAGCCGATACTTACTCCAATTGAGAATACCTGCTCTTGCCAAACAAACCGGAACTCTTGAACACACGAAAGCAGATTGTTGGCAACTCGTAAAGCTTCCTCCAGCGTACATTGAGTGAGCAATAGGCCAAATTCATCGCCCCCTAAACGTGCCAGTGTATCAGTTTTCCGAACCTTCTCCTGTAAGAGGACAGTAATTTGACGTAGTAATTCGTCTCCAGCCACATGACCACAGGTATCATTTACGATTTTGAAGTGATCGAGATCCAAATAGCACAACGCATAAACCTGGTAGTCTAACTTGGCAAGGCGCAGTGCTTGTTCAACGCGCCGCTCAAATTCCTGGCGATTCACCAATCCGGTTAAGGCATCATGGGTTGCTTGCCAAGATAGCTGACGCGACAACTTGCGATTCTGAGTCACGTCATGAAACACCATAACCGCGCCAATAACTTCTCCCTCACGATTGCGAATGGGCGCGGCTGAATCTTGAATTGCAATCTCTTGATCCCTCTCAGTAATTAAGACGGTATGGTTTGCTAAACTGACAATTCGATTTTCCTGTAATGCTTGCTTAATGGGGTTCTGAACTTTCTCCCGTGTCGTTTCATGCACAATTCTAAAGACTTCTTCTAACAGCACCCCTTGTGCAGATGCTTCACTACATCCGAGCAAAGATTGTGCAACCGGATTCAAGTATTGAATCCTGCCAAAGGCATCTGTGGTAATAACTGCATCTCCGATCGATTGCAACGTCACCTGAGCTAATTCTTTTTCTTGAAAAAGTGTTTCTTCAATTTGCTTGAGGGCTGTGATATCGCGTCCCACGGTTTGAAATTCTATAAAGCATCCTTGCTCGTCAAACAGCATCCGGTTATGCCACTGAGTCCAACGCACACTATCTTCCAGAACCACGCGATTCTCAATGATGGCAACAGGA
This sequence comes from Nostoc sp. LEGE 12450, assembly GCF_015206895.1. Taxonomy (GTDB): domain Bacteria; phylum Cyanobacteriota; class Cyanobacteriia; order Cyanobacteriales; family Nostocaceae; genus Nostoc. The sequence continues at coordinate 1,727 of NZ_JADEXU010000224.1, forward strand.
TTATCAGTATTCATTGCAGCTATTAATTGAGCAACTCGCTCTCGATCGGCCTCAAAGATAATCGGTTGATAGCGGCTGCCGATTAGTTCCTCTGGCGATCGACCAAAATAAAGTGCAAAAGCTTTGTTAACAAAGATGAGTGTGCCGTCTGGTAAATATCGGGCAATGAATTCAGTCTGATCTTCGACAATGGCACGGTAGCGAATCTCACTTTCTTTGAGAGCAATTTCTGCTTGCTTGCGATCTGTAATATCTAGAATAGCTCCATATAGTCTAACAGTCTTACCTTGAGTATCATAAGCTACCTCTGCTCTCGACTCCAGGTAGCGCAATGAGCCATCAGGTCGGACAATGCGATATTCAAGATTAAAAGGGATTCCCTTGGCGATCGCCTGTAATAGATGCCTCTGCAACACTGGTCGGTCTTCTGGGTGAAGCATCTGGAGAAATGCAGCCTGCGTCGGTACTGATTGAGTTGGATTTAGACCGAAGATGCGGAAGGTTTCGGCTGACCAAATTTGTTTCTCAGACCCTAAGTGCCATTCCCAACTGCCCAGATGGGCAACCTTTTGAGCAGTAGCTAGCAGCTTTTCACTGCGTCGGAGTTCTTCTTCGGCTTGTCTGCGTTTGTTGAGTGCGGCTTGCCGTTCTGTAACATCTTGGGCAGTCCCATAAAGGCGAATTACTTTTCCATCCGCGTTGAATTCTGCATGTCCAATCCCCTCAATATAAATAGTAGACCCGTAAATTGGAGATGCGCGCAGAATGAGTTTGTAAGATTCGCCAGTTGACATTGCCCGCTCAGTAGCTTGGGCTAATTTTCCTGCATCTTCTGCCCAGTACAGTTGCAGATTTTCTTGGTAATTTGGCTCAAGAAGTGCAGGATCTCGATTAAAGAGGTCGAACAGCTGTTTTGACCAGGTAATTTTGCCAGTGGCAAGTTCAAACTCCCAATTACCGAGACGAGCAACTTGCTGAGATTCTTTTAATAAGGCTTCACTCTTGCGTAGTGTTTCTTCAACACACTTGAGATTGGTGACATCCACTACCAGCCCATCCCAAACCACACAACCATCCTGCAACTGGCGTGGCGTGGAACGAAAATGAAACCATTTCAGCCGGGCGCTGGGCGTTTGGATTCGCAGTTGTATATCAAACACCGAGAGGTTCCGCCGAGATTCATCGACTGCTGCCTGGAGGAGTGGTACATCTTCTGGGATGAACTGGCGATAGAGCAAACTTGAATCTTTCAGTACGTCTTCTGCTCTGACTTCCATCAGTCTTTCAATCCCCGCGCTCATGTAGTCAAAGCGATCGCTACCATCCACTTCACGAATTACCTTATAAATTGCCCCATTGGGCAGATTATCGCTAATTCGCCGCAACATAGCTTCACGCTCTTGTAGTGCAAGTTCTGCCTGTTTGCGTATGCTGATTTCCCGTTCCAATTCTCGATTGGCTGCCTCCAGTTGTGCAGAACTGGGGAGAGCAAGTGCTTTTGGTATCAAAGGTATAAGTTCAGAAGCTGTGTACAGTGAAATTATGGCTGTAATAGCTTTAATGCACCCACTCAACCAATAAGTTGGATACCATAGCGTCCAAATGTCCATCAGGTGGGTAGTACCACAAGTAATAATGAATGTTGCAAATAGCAGAAATATCCACTTGAAAGGAAAGTCTTGGCGTTTGTGGACAAAATAAACTAGCGCGATCGGAATGGAATAATAAGCAAGTGCAATTAAAATGTCGGATACAATATGCAACCCCACTAATTCTGGTTTCCAAAGATAGCAATGACCGTGGGGAATAAACTGTTTGTAAGCAAAAAGGCTTTTCCAGAACTCCAGCATCAAATTGTCTCAAACACAAATTGTCTAAATTATATAGTTGTCAAGTATACTTATTTATTGCCCGGAATTCTTACAATATTATTTAATTCTACGTGTAGTAAAAACAAAAATATTTATTGGGATAATTAGTAATATTTACGACTCTCTTGTGCCTAAGTGCTTTTTACTTACGGGTACAATCGTGCAAGCAATTTACTCAACATTGGCTACAGCTTAACCTCATAAACAGAGATTTTGAGCTAATTAACAAATTTTTTTCTGAGTTAATTTGCTACTTGGGTCTATTTATACATATAGGCCATTTTAATAGCGAAATGTTGATTGAACTTTATATACAAAAGTTACATTGATTAGAACAGCGTATATACCCAATCTCAAATTTTATGTCAAGTTTGAAACACTGCTATCTGCATAACTCAAAGATGTACTGCTAAATTTCTGGTCATTCCCCGAGTAGGAGATGTCTTTGGCAAAAGAAAAATGAACTAGGCTAAAACCTTTATACCTGTGGCAAGATTGCCTATTGCCTATTGCCTTATCCCAACAACAATTATTTACGCCCACTTACTTAGTTAAGTAGGAAAGTTTTCCTAAATTCAATCTAGCGATCGCCCACACTTGTGACTTAGGTGTGGGCGATTCATTCTACTAAGAATTAACTAAACAACAGCAGATACTTGCTGCTTAAAGAAAGCTTGCAAAACTCTTTCTGCTATTTGATGACTAGTTAAACCTAGTTCTGTTTTAGATTCATTGGGTTCAGCATGATCTACTAACACATCTGGTACACCGAATCGCTTGACAGGAACTAGAATATCTGCATCCATTAAGGCTTCAGCGATCGCAGAACCAAAGCCACCCATCACGCACCCTTCTTCTAAGGTGATGACGCGTCCAATTTTCTTGGCCAAAGGCAAAATCAACTCGGTATCCAAAGGCTTAACAAAGCGCGCATTGATCACAGTTGCCTCAATGCCATGTTCGCTGAGAATTTCCGCAGCTTGCATCCCTGGATAAACCATTGTGCCATAAGCGACGATTAACACGTCATCGCCGGTGCGGAGAATTTCGCTTTTGCCGATTTCCAAAGGTTCCCAACCTTCCTCCATGAGGGGAACGCCGTGGCCATTGCCGCGAGGATAGCGCATAGCGATCGGGCCACTGGTATGGTTAACACCAGTTACTACCATACGTTGCAGTTCTGCTTCGTCTTTGGGTGCCATGATGACGATATTGGGAATGCAACGCAGATAAGCGATGTCATACATACCCTGGTGAGTGGGACCATCAGATCCGACAATTCCTGCCCTATCTAAGCAGAAAAACACTGGCAGATTTTGGATGCAGACATCATGAATTATCTGGTCATAAGCACGTTGCAGGAAGGTAGAATAAATGGCAGCTACGGGGCGCATTCCTTGAGTTGCCAGTCCTGCTGCTAGGGTGATTGCGTGTTGTTCAGCAATGCCGACATCAACATATTGATTGGGCAGTTTGGCTTGAAGTTTATCTAAACCTGTTCCCGTTGCCATAGCCGCAGTAATCCCAACGATTTTGGGGTTTTGTTCGGCAAGTTTTACCAGAGTGTGAGAAAAGACTTTGGCATAAGCTGGGGGTTTGGGTTTATTAGAAGGAATAGCTTTGCCAGTTGCAACGTTAAAGGGGCTTTGGGCGTGGTAGCCAACTTGATCTAGTTCAGCAATTTCATAGCCTTTGCCTTTCACTGTTGCCACATGTACTAAAACAGGGCCTTGTATCTGATGTGCCTGTTGAAAGGTGGTAATCAATTCTTCGAGATTATGCCCATCTACTGGCCCAATGTAGGTAAAGCCGAGTTCTTCAAACACTGCCCCTACCTTGGGAACAGCCAAACGTTTCATACCTTCTTTGATGCGTCCGAGTTCGGGAGACAAAGATTCACCCACGAAGGGAATCTGCTTAAATTGTTCCTCAAGATTATCTTTAATAAATTGCACCGGCTGGCTGAGGCGCATTTTGTTCAGATAGCGGGGAATTGCGCCGACGTTGCGAGATATGGACATGTCGTTGTCGTTGAGAACAACCAACAGGTTAGTTTTTGGCATGTGTCCTGCATGGTTGATGGCTTCTAATGCCATACCTCCAGTCAGCGCCCCATCCCCAATAACAGCGACGGCTTTAAATTTTTCGCCTTTCAAGTCTCGCGCTAAAGCCATGCCCAATGCTGCTGAAATACTTGTAGAAGCATGTCCAGCCCCAAAGTGATCAAATTTGTTTTCACAGAGTTTGAGATAACCTGCAACTCCGTCCTTTTGTCTGAGGGTGTGGAAGCGATCGTAGCGCCCTGTAAGCAATTTGTGGGGATAAGCTTGGTGTCCTACATCCCAAATCACTTTATCCCGATCTAAATCCAGTGTCTGGTAAAGTCCTAGTGTTAATTCTACAACACCCAATCCTGGCCCCAAGTGTCCACCATTAACTGCTACGGTTTGGAGATGCTTATCTCGAATCTGACGGGCAATCTGTTGCAGTTGGCGAACAGATAAACCGTGCAACTGATTAGGATGGGTGATTTCGCTCAAGTGCATATTATAGTGTTTTCCTCTCTAATTTCACTTTTTCAGTATTTTGATTTTCCCACGGTCGGGTTGTCCATATAATCACACTCTTACATTGTTACTAAGTTGTAGTGGAAAGTATAACTTCGTAATTAATAATGGTGGAAAATTTGTTAACCATTAACAAATTGTCAAAATCAGGTTGTAATTACATAAAGCCACAGCACATTTGTCAATAAGTAATGTCACTTAAATAAATTACATGATTTGTATATAAAATCAACTTTTCAAAATTTTTTTGCGGAAATTCCGTAACTAGCTCGCTCGCTTTTGGCTTTTTAAACGATTAAAAAAGAAAGTTAAATATTCTGTTTTCAGCTATACGAGCAGCCTAATTGCTAGCAAACATTTAACAATTATTTTTTCTCTTTCGCGTGGCGTAGCCACACTTACTTGTGTGGGCAGGCAATAGGCAATAGGCAATAGGCAATAGATAAAGAAGGCTTTTTAAGTTGTATGGAGTTTTTTCAAAAATCAAATATGAGTTCTATAGCAGCTAACTTTATCTGCGATCGCTAGTTCATCTAGGTGCAAGAAATATGTATTTAAAAGTACTTAACTATTTTAAATAAATCCAGTATTTACTTAATAATCTTCCTCAACAACAAGATCCCCGATTTCTCAAAGAAATCGGGGATCTAAGCCTTTTGATTTGAACGAAATCAAATTAGATTGCTATTTACCAAAAGCATCCTTGATGTTATCAACGGTACGCTCAACAACATTCTTTGTGTTGTCTACTGCTTCTTTAGTCCGAGATGCATCTTCGTTTGCTCTTTTCTGAATTGTAGCCGCATCTCTCTTTGCTTTGCGTTCAGCAAAACTACCACCGTCTGTTGCTTGGTCAACTTTACTGGCATTACTCTTGGCAGCATCCTTAACTTTATCTGCCGTATCGTCGATAAAATTTTTGGCTCGTCCAGCATCTTTACTGGTTTTTTCTTGAACTTTATCGCCTGCGTCTTTCGATGCGATCAAGGTTGCAGTAGGTTCAGCCATTGCTGAAGTGTTCGAGAAAAATGCACCTTGCCAAACGAAAGCGATCGCTAACATACAAAACAGTGTGGTAGTCATCCAGCGTTTTACGATGGAAAGCTGTTTTGTAAAATAATTTGATTTCATACAATACAATCTCATGTGATTTAGTATACTAAATCTACTTTATTTAGCTTATTCACCATATCGATCCCTAGATAGAAGTTCTTATATCATTAGTTATGAAAAGAATTCACTATTTTGATAGATTGAATTTTTAAGAAAGATTTTTTGCTGCTAATCAAAGACAGATTTTAGATATGGACGGGCGATACCTACGGTGAGCTATGCTAACGCACTTGGGTAAAAGTTAGCGATCGCTGTTCAATTAATTAAATTGCGATTGCAACTGACTTTTTCCGGTTGGGACGTTTGCGTTCTGATTTTTTCTTAAGTCCAACTGCTTGGGCTTGATCGCTATCCGAACCGTATTGTCCGCGTACAACTTCTTTCATCGCTAATACAGCATTATGAAATTCCCATTCTGCTAACCGTGCAGCATCAGTAGCAGCACGGTATAAAGTTAGTTTTTCGGTTTCGGCTTGTTTCTGCGCCAACATAGTCTGATAAGCTTGCTGTAAATTTGCTACAGACGCATCAGCACGGCTTGTATTGTATGTGGTGATAGTTTGCAAACCGTGCAATGAGGTTATATCTTGACTAATTGATTGAGAGGGCAAACGGCGGGTTCTATCTTGGGTGGTCATATAAATATACTGCTATAGGATATACCTTTAATGTGCCCATTAAAACAAAAAAACTAGCATTGAAGGAGGCAGGAGGCAGAAGGCAGAAGGCAGAAGGCAGAAGGAGTAAATCAGTAGAGGATTCGACCCGTACTGATAGCGCAGCGTTAGCGAGTCTGCGAGCGTCTTTAGAGCCACTGAACTCTCGTAAGAAAGCGGGAAGCTAACGCAACAGTGGGGGTCTTAAACCCTTGCTCCAGATGGTCACGGCAGGAAACAGATAGCGCCGGCGGCAAGCGAGTCCGTGAGCGTTGGGCAGTTTTCCTCCTGCCTCCTGCCCTCTGCCTCCTGCCTTCCTCGATAAAGTGAGACTTTTAGATCGAACAAGCTTAAAAAAGTATGAGTTAATCTTTGCATGGCAAAACAATGGCATCGTCAGTCGAAGCAATGGCATTGTCCGCCGAAGCAATGCTATTGCCAGCCGAAACAATAGCATTGTCAGTCAAAACAATGGCATTGCAGAAGGTTGCATTAGATAACGTAGCGATCGCAATTACAGTCTAACGAGTTCTAAAAAAGTAAGCATCACGCTGACATCAATTGTTGGAGGCGCTGTGGCTCCTCTCCTAGCCAATCTGGATTTTGGGCAGTGCTATCAAAGATTGATGAAGTTTTGAAAGGCTCAAACTCGCCACGCGATCCTGCTTCTGCTGTTTTTGCTAAGAGCGATCGCACTTGCTCATCGTTCATTGGCTGGAAAGTCTGCACTGCTTCAAAAGCTTGCTCTAGAATCTCCATGCTGTCAATTCCGGTAATCACAACCGATGTGGGCAGATTCAAAGCATAATGTAAACACTCAATTGGCGTTACAGTATTTGACCGTAAAAGAATACCGTTTGCCAAGCTTTTCATTCCCAAGATGCCGATATTTTGTTTAACCAGTTCTGGCACAACCAGCTTCGCAAAGCTCCGGTAGTGGGCATCCATTACATTGAGCGGCATTTGCACTGTATCAAATTTAAACCCGTAAGTGGCTGCGACTTCCAATGTATGTAGATGAACGTAGGGATCTTTGTGTCCAGTGAAACCAATGTATCGGAGTTTGCCAGCTGCTTTTGCCTCAACTAAGGCAGCATTTGCCCCTTCTTCGTCAAAAACTCGATGCGGGTCTTCGTGTCGAAGAATTTCGTGGTGCTGAACGAGATCGATGCAATCAACTTGCAGGCGTTGGAGTGATTCGTCTAACTGCTGTGCTGCTGCTTTTTTTGAGCGACCATCGATTTTCGTCATTAGGAAAACTTTATCGCGGTAGCGATCGCGCAGCGCTTTTCCCATACGAATCTCGCTGACTCCACCGTTATAATCCCAACTGTTATCCATAAAGGTGATGCCGCGATCGATCGCTGTTCTAATAATTCGGATGCCTAGTTGCTCATCAACGTCTTTTAAGCCAATGTGCCAACCACCCAATCCAATCGCAGAAACTTTCTCTCCTGTACTGCCGAGAACTCGATATAACATTTCTGAATTTGGCGTAGTTCCTGACATGTGTTCTCCAAGTCTTTCAGCTGTTACTTAAGTACATATAACTGTGTGCCAATTCAAACGCAAGGGAAAATTGACAATATCTTGCTGAAGATACACTTTTTGACGAGATTAAGAAAATACTGAAGAAGCCAAAATATCGATGGCAATTTGGGATGTGTGAGGTAAACGGATTTTAGATTTTGGATTTTGGATTGACCCTACCGACAAACGGATATCTAAAAATTGGTAATCAATTTAGGGACTTCCAAATAAAACAATATTCCAAAACTAACGCAAATAATTCTCTCTATTTCTCTTCACTTTGTGTTCTCTGTGTCTCTGTGGTTCCGTTTATTTGGATAATTTATTTCTTGGAAGTCGCTTAACGTTAAACGAGCGGTTAGAAACCTCGTCTACACAGACTAAACCCACCTCCGTGGATTAAAACCTTAATTTTCTCTTAGTCTGGTGAGGCGGAGGAGAGTTTGTGTAGACGTAAATTTCATGTGCCCTGGCTATATTTATTTGCCGCTATAAAAAAAGGCAATTTCTTTTTCTTTTAGGGGTGCGAAACCAGCATCTATAAGTAATTGGTCGAGTTCTGCTTGAGGAATGTGTTTTGCACCAATTCGCACAATGCGCGATCGCATAGTATTAGATACACCACTACGCTGTCTATTGCCTTCTAGCGCCATGACTTTACCATAAAGTTCTAATTTGGCAGGCGGAATGGGAGAACCATCAAAATCAATTCCCTGTGCGATCGCTTCATCAATAGCGTCAGCACCTGTAGTAGTTTGATTCCCTGGGTTAGTTTCGGTAGGCATGGTAATTTGCTCTTCTTTGCTATGGGTAGATTTTACCAGCCTTGCTGACACCTTTCTCCTGCTGAGGGTTAATTGCAATTGTCTGAATCAATAAACCTCTCCCTGGTTTTACTAAACAAAACCTTCCCTCTTCGATTCGGAGAGGGAAAGACTTGAACTTTAGTTTAAGGCAGGGAGAGGTTCGTCTAACTCACGTTTAACAGATTAATCACGAGCTTGTCGCGTCACCAAACCCCCAACAAACGCTCCTAAAATCGTTCCTGTCCATAGTCCTGTTGTGCTACCTTGCCATATTGCTCCTGGTGTCATCCAAGCGTTGCACATCACCTGGAAACCCCAAGATTGGTTTTGACACTTTTGGCTATGCAGCATTATGGTGATTTGCCCACTAGTGTAAGCACCAAAAAAACCTGATGATAGCGCCAAAAAAGTGCAAATTAAAATCCTGTTTTTCATCATTGGCATTGGGAATTAGAAAGTCGGGAGAATGAAAAATTTTACATCTTTACACCTCTGCTCTCTACTCTTCTGCTTCCCCATTC
>NZ_JADEXU010000225.1 GCF_015206895.1 Nostoc sp. LEGE 12450
TTTCTACGAGCTTATCCTTACTATCTCGCTCACTACGCCTGATACTGTCCACCACCATCCCCTGTGTTTCTATCAGCGTTGCACGCTCATGTGCGACTTTATTGCTTACCCAAAAACCACTAGCAATAAACACTAATCCAATTATCAGTCCTATAATTGCACTTAATTTATCGTCAAAAGTACTTTGGTGAGCTTTGAAATTCATGGGTTTGACAGTAGCAGAAGAGTTAACTAATTACACTCCACTTCAGTATCATACAGTTTAGAGCTATGGAGCTTCCTGTTGATTCATTTTTACAACTTATTATCTTTTTCTCTCCACTCATTCCAAACCTTAACCCCCTGACTCAGTATTGCTAGATGCTCCTCATTCGCCATCGCCAGCTAACTCCTCTCCTTCATCTCTCGTTCGCAAACTACTCTGCGTCCTGCCATCCATCAATTGATGCCAACAGTATATTCACTAAAGGATGATCAATTAGCTCTTTAAATGCTTCAGTTCCCCCAGCCTTCAATGCCCCAATTACTCGCACTTTCAATGTTGGGTTATTTTCAATCTCGTCTACAGCCTTAGCCACAACACTCATTTTCTGTGATGTCGTTGCAGTGGGGTATGTTTGACTCAGTTGGTTGAGAAGCTGCTGAATATCTGCTGCGGCTTCTGCGAGATTCTGCTTTTGCTCTGGGTTGTAGTTGGTGATGTTGCCGCCGATTTGTTGTGCGTTTACGGTGTCTGCGTTGACTAGACCACCAGCGAATTGAGCGCCTTGTAAGTTAAAACTAGAACTTTTATTACTTACTTTTTGTTGGTTATTTTCACCCTGAACATTATTAATATCGCCATCAACTGAACCACCAACTGAAAAGCCACCGGGATTGTTTGTCATAAAACCTACCTGCTCAACGTTTGAATAAAAGCTAGGACGCTGTAGTGCTGTCACTACCATATTCTGTAAATCAGCAATTCTACCATCCTTCTCAGCGATTAGTATTTTAACTTCTTGTTCTGCCAAGGCTTTAAACTGATTATAAATAGCGAAATACTCTGCACTTAGTTGAGATTTATCAGCCGCGCTCACAGTTTTGGCACAAAGTAAGAATCTATCTTGACCCCGTTTCTCTATTGCGACTATCTCAAGTTCAGCATCAGGGTGATTTCGGCTAACTGCTTGAAAGAGATGGCGATCACTCTATTCGTTCTTTATTAGTTGTAAGTTTTTACCCGCTCATTTATCTTGAAAACAAACTACGAATATAGCTTCCATTTATTGTTTTTATATTATTATTTAGGTTGCTGTCATTACTATTAGGTGCAATTCTCAATTCATAGCTAGGAGGGAATTCTCCTTCTGCTGGAGATGAGATATTCCATTCTCGCTTGTAAGACAATTTCAATTCCTGTCCAGCAGCTAGATTTTGGAAACGACTCCTTTGTACGATCAACGGCTTGGCTCCAGGTCGAACCTCATACAGTAATGCTTCCTGTTGCCCTGACCGAGATTCAAAAGCACCTCGTCCAATATTTTTGACTATACCAATAATTTCAACCTGCCCTTTAAATTGAGATTCCTGAGAAATAAGCTTGAAATCAAGTGCATGAGCAGCTAAGTCTGGCAAAGATGAAGTTGTAGTGCCAATACCATTTAAGTTTATATTTCTTAAACTATTGAAAGCATTACTAGTAATATTGAGTTGTACATTACGACTGCCTTGACCTTGAGGAAGAAAGGCAACACTGATAGTACATCGATTGCGTGGAGCTACAGTTTCATTTATGCAACCCCTAATTGTGAAATCACTAGCATGAGTACCTTCAATTTGAATATTATTAATCTTTAACGGTGCAGAACCTGTGTTCTCCACTCCAATAGTTTTTCTCGGAATACTTTGATCACCTACCTGTTGTTCTCCAAAATCCAAGGCAGCAGGACTAACTTGAATTTGAGGAGTAAGACCAGTGCCATTTAAAGCTATTGTTGAGACACCAATATTACTAGTAATACTAAGTTGTGCAATACGATTGCCCTGACCTTGAGGAAGGAAGCGGACATCAATAGTGCATTGGCTATTTGGAGCTACAATTTGATTTATGCAACCAGTAGTTCTAAAATCATTTCTAGAACCGTCTGTAATTTGAATATTATTAATATTTAAAGGTGCAGAACCTGGGTTTTTAATTGTAATAGTTTTTCCCGGACTACTTTGATCACCTACCTGTTGTTCTCCAAACTTCAAGGCAGAAGGAGTAACCTGAAAATTTGCAATAGGTCGCTCAGTCCCATTTCCACTTAACTGTACTTTTTGTAGGCTATCCCCAGCGTTATGAGCAATTTCTAAGATAGCTTTACGCTCACCTTTATCTATAGGTTGAAATTTAATAGTTATTTGACAATTCTTTCTTGGTTCAACAGAGGGATTATCAGTACAGCTATTGCGAACAACTTCAAATTCATTACTCTTAATATTAGTACTAATAATTTTTAAAGGTGCAAAGCCTGAATTAGTAATAACAATTTTCTTTATATTACTATTTCCAATTTGAATTTTACTAAAAGCTAATGTCTCAGGTTTGATAAATAGAATAGGTACAGGTACTTTGCTTCCGCTTCCAGTAAGTTGCACAATCTGGGGTGTATCATCACCATTATAATGAATTTCTAGTTGAGCATTGTGTTTATCAGGAGTTTTAGGGGTAAAATCAACACTAATTTGGCAAATATCTTGGCGCTTGAGAACATTCCCCTTTAAGCAACCACCAGCTATAGTTTTAAAATTATCCTTTTGAGAACCAGTAATTACAATGTCACTAATCTCTAGAGATTTTAAACCTTCATTAACAAGCATCAAAGTTTGTGCGCGGCTAGTTTGATTAATCTCTAATGTGTGAAAATCTAAATTCTTAGGATTAAGTACAACTATAGGCTGATAGTTGGATATAAACCACTTAATCCCCCATCCAACAAAGCAAAGGCTGAAAGTAGCAACAATGACTGTTACCCACAGTGGAAATCTGAAAATGGATAGAGGAGGAGTTGGAAGAGGTTCGGGAATACTTGGGGATGGTTCTTCGGCAATATTCGGTACTTGATTGAGGATTTTGAGATTATGAAGAGTAGCTTCAGCACCAATTTTGTCGCCTAAAGATTCACGAATACGCAGTGCTTCATTTAAGAATGTTTGCGCTGTAGTTTGATTTCCTAAACAAAATTCACGAGTCCCTAGCTGGTGCCATACCCAACTTTCGCTAGCTTGATCTCCAATAGTTTGTACTGTTTGTAGAGTCTGTTCTAACACCTGCTGCCATGCGTCCCACTGCCCATTTAGTACCAGAAAACTTTCTGCTGCTTTGGCAAGAGTAATAGCCTCTGTGTAATGACCGTGTTTTACAGCCAATTGTAATAGTTTCAACAGTATATCTGATTCTTGGAATAAGTTCTCAGGTAGCGTTTGATGCTGTTGTATCCAGTTGGTAGAGTAATGTAATATTTGCTCGATACAAGCAGTTAAATCCCACTCCTGCTTTAACATCTCAACTAAATTGCTGGCAATGCGATAACGATCACCCTCCAACTCTACTAAATGAAATTGCTGCAAGTTATTGAAAAGTAGTTCAATATTTATTTCTGTTGTTTGGGTAGATGTATTCGATATTTGATTTATTTGTTGAGCAGCAAGTGTTGTTAAAGAAATTAGAATAGCTAAAAGTGATAAAATCCATCGTTGAAGTTTAGTAAGCGACCCTAATACGCGTTTAAGAAAAAACTCATCACGAGAAGAAGATTTTACTAATTCTACTACTTCTACTAGTGACAGGTTTTTTTCTTTGGCAATCGCTACTGTTTGCAGAATGTCAAGAGGATGATTTTTCAAGGCAGCACACAATGACTTAGCTGCAAATAATTCCTCCTCTGTTAAATTGCGTCTTAATTCCCTTTCTACCAATCGCAAAGCATCGCTCTCTGGTAAACCTGGTAAACCTTCAGCATATCCCTCTCCCCAAATATGCCGTTCATGAGATGTTAACATGAATGTGCAATTTGGGACGGTATTCATTACTCTATCTAAGTCATCTCGTTGCCACTGTACATCATCTAAAAGGATCAGAGCTTTTTTATTTTGTAATTTTATTTTAATCTCATCATCAGTAGGTTTATAGGGAATATCACTGTGATAAAAACTATTAAATACAGAATGAAGCAAATCAGAAATAGACTTCCTCTGAATAGAGTAATAGATAATCCCGTCAGGGAAAAGTGTGTTAATCTGGGGATGATAGGAAATGTAACGCAAAAGCACAGACTTTCCTAACCCCTCTCGTCCATAAAATTCTACGGATTGCTCATACTGAAGGCTGGTAATAGCACTACTAATTTCTGATTTGCGACCTAATAGACCAATAAACTGACGAGGACGTAAAGCAAGGGGAGTGGCGCAAGGTGTTATTTTAACGTGTTGTTGTGGAGAATTAATATTGACAATTCCACCAGAAACTCCTTTTATTTGGTAAATATAATTACCAATAGCTATTTGACTATTAGTATTTTCATTTATATTGTAGATATCATCGCCTATTTTCTGAGCGTTTACTGTGTCTGCATTAACTATACTTCCACTAAAATGAGCGCCTTGTAGGTTAACATTAGCAGTTTTATTACTTACAGTTTGCTGGTTGTTATCACCTTGGATATTATTAATGTTTCCGCCTACAGAACCACCAACGGTAAAATCATCAGGATTGTTAGTCATACAACCTCCCTGTTCAATATATAATTTGGTTCTACAATCCCAACAAGTGAGAACCAGCCGCCGCACCTAACCAAGCAGCCACTTTCACAATAATCGGCTTGGCTGTTGTCCAAATTTTCTTTCCTGCCTCTACACTCTTACTGGTTTTTTCAAGTGTTTCTGCCACACCTGTTAAACGGTCTAATGCACGTTGTTTATTTGGTTCTTCTTTATCTGTGGCTTTCTTAGCTGCACTCAAATCTTCAACTACTTCTTGTTTGGTATCTGTTGGTAATTCTGCCCCTTGAATTAGGTTTTCTAGTTCTGACAGTAACTTGACAACATCCTCTTTAGTGAGCGATTCTCCTGTATCTGCACCCACTTGGTTATGCTGTGTTACTTGATTTCCATCACCAAGGACAGCCTGATTATTATCTCCTTGAACTGCTCGATTATTATCACCTTGCACATTATTGACGTTGCCGCCAACAGAACCTCCAACTGAAAAACCACCGGGGTTGTTAGTCATAAAACCTACCTGTTCAACGTTTGAATAAAAGCTAGGGCGTTGTAGTGCTGTGACTACCATATTCTGTAAATCAGCAATTCTGCCATCCTTCTCAGCGATAAGTGCTTTAACTTCTTGTTCTGCCAGAGCTTTTAGCTGATTATAAGTAGCGAAATACTCTGCACTTAGTTGAGATTTATCAGCCGCGATCGCTGTTTTGGCACGGAGCAAAAACTTGTCCTCACCTCGCACCTCCATTCCCACAATCCGCAAATCTGCTTCTGGGTTATTCTCTGCTAAGTGCTTAAACGAAATGGCGATCGCTCTGGGATCAACACCTTGATTATGGTACAGATCGAGGGTGTCAAAGATGGGCTTGATGAAATCTCCAAATTCCCCATCTGCAAATACTTCCTGCCTGTTGTCTGGTTTGCGGTGAGGGTCTGGGTTTTCTTTTGTTGGGAGCCGCATATAAACGTATTCGCATTTCACGCCGTCAAAATTGGTATCAGTCGTAATGCCCCAGTCTTCAATGTAGGCTCCAGTGAGAGTAGCGCCTGTGAAGTCGGTTCCGTCTAATTGAGTTTGCTTCAGCTTTGCTCTGGATAAGTCTGTGTCTTGCAAGTTGGCTTCGCTAAGATCAGTACCTATGAAGCTGGCATCTGCTAAATTAGATCCTTTTAAATTGACCCCTCGCAGATTTTTACGGTCAAAGTTTTTTTCCTGCCCCTGACCTGTAGTTAGTAATTGACGTATTTGCAGGTTTTGAAGATAACTCAAACCAGGACGAACACGGTCAAGCATTTTAACTTGATGCCAACGGGTATTAGTAAGGATAGCGTTGCGGAAATCTGTACTTTTAAGTACAGCTGCTGTGAAGTCAGTATTAGTCAAGTTAGCGCCACGAAAACTCGTACCTCCTGTTGCAGCCAAGATAATAGCAAGATTACGAACCCAGGAATATTTTTCATCTTCTTTCATTGCTTGCGAACTGATATAGATACTAATCAACAGTCCAGCTAAGGCTACAACTATAACGAAGGCGTTTGCTCCAGCTAAAACTCCAGCTATAGCGAAAGCTGTAATGAAGGCTATAGTGAAAGCCAAGGCTCCGGCTCCAACTACAGCCACTGCTGAGATCAAAGCTCCAAATCCAGATCCTGCGAAGACTCCGGCTACAGTTCCTGCTCCAACAGTGTCGCCCAAAAATATAATTACAGATGCGGCTATCGCTACAGCTATAGCAAAGATCCCTAACCCGGCTCCTACACCTTGGCGAATCGTAGTGAAAAAGAAGACAATCAGTAGTATTAAAGTAGTCCAACCCAAAAACTGGTTACTAAGCAGAGAGCCTTCAAATATTAGCAAGAGCAAATAACCATTTAAATACCAGATAAATCCTGAGATTCCCGACAACAAACATGAGACCAAGACTAGAAAAATTGCCCACTGTCCTTGCAGTCCCGCTTGGGCATGTCTGAAGTCAGCTCCTCTCAAATTAGCACTACTAAAATCTGCTCCTCGGATATCTGCACTGCTAAAGTTTGCCCCAACAAGGTTTTCACCTTTGAATGAACGACCTCTGAGATTCTGGTAAGAGAAGTCTTGGAACATGGCTAGGCTAGTGAAAGCGAGGGTTGAAGCTAGATACAGCTTGAGTGTGCGCTTTTACGGACTTTTGCACAAGATTTTGTCATAAATGGTAAACAGATGGAAGTTATTATGGCTGTGGTGAATTTTTACTGGGGTGATCCCATCCTCAAAATCGGAGCCTGCAAACTCAATGATCTGCTTAAGTCGGCTTTTGTTGTTCTTGTGCGATTGCCTCCGGCGGGCGCTAGTGCCATCGCAGTTTTGGCTAAATGCAGAGATTGGGCGTACAGTCAGGCGGTTCTGGGACAAAGTTGGCAAAAACAATGAGTTTTTAAAATTCCCTTAAGGTTTCCTGTAAGGTTTTTTAACCTGTTGTCAGTAGTGTAAGAGTTATAGTATTCCAACTTACCTTGTCAACTCCGAGCTTGTGTATAGGTAATTTTGGCAGTTTTTACGAAAAATCTTGTCAACTCTGCTTTTAACAAAGGTATTGAACCCTCAAATAAAATCTAAAGTTACCATGAACAAAATATCACTTAACTACAAATACTCGATTATTCCTCTATTAGCTGCAATAATAGTCAGTAACGGATTTTTCTCCAAAGTATCGGCGCAAAATATTTCTGCTCCAGAGACTACTGATTCTGTTGCAGTCAGTGTCAAAAACCAAGAGTTTCCACAGTGGGGATATTACATGGTGCGAAGAGATTTTCGCAAATGTGTTTCTCCTATATGTGGGGGATATTTCATAAAGCTTGTCAACTTGAAAGCTACTCCTTGCTTAGATGGTATTTTTCGCTCCGAATGCTATGTGTCTGCAATTGATTGGAATTCGCTGAAAGTCTCGCCTTACGAATTAATAAAAATTCAAAATGATGATGGTAGCCGTGTGATTCTCAGAGGTAACATCGTCCCAGTAACATTTCCCCAATTGGGTGAGTTTGGGAATTTGAGAGTAAAAGAAGCCTTTTATGCGGCAACAAATGCCTCAGTAAAAGGGACTTTTGTGGCACTAAAAGACAATGGTATTCGCTGCATCACAACTCCTTGCTTCTCCATAGATAATCTGGTTCTCAATAAGCCAAAGATTTCTCAAGTTTCCTCAATCGATTTGAGTCAAGCGGGTGCAACACAAAAACAACTTGACGCAGCAAATAGCGAAATTTTTGGTCAAGGTTTGATTGCTGTAGGTAAAACTGAGGTAGTAGAAAACGTAGATCCAACCAAGAGAGATACTCAGTTTGTGGGTACGCAGTTTTATCTGAGAGTGGAACCAAAATAAAAAATTTTAGCTCAGATAAAATAATTCCCAAAATAGACAAGCAGTGTGGGAGCGATGTCTGCGACGAGCTACGCACTTCAACTACTCGCATATTTTAGGAATCCTTCCCACTCCCAACGCCATGCCATCTCTACCAGTATTTACTTGCCGTTGGTGAATTGGATAATTTGTTGCCCAAAGGCAATGAAACACATCGTAGCCACACTTGGAGGCTGCGGCATTCCACCGTTCAATAGCAATTCTTCTTGACTTTGCAGATAATAGTTTTAGAGGTAATTATTCAAGAGGTCTGATTGTGGTTTTTGCTCAAACCAGTCCCCCACATGTAATAACAACTCGCCTGACGTTAGACGAGTACCGGGCTATGGAAGAAACAAACCCAGAACGCCATGAATACCGCAACGGAGAAGTTATTACTATGTCGGGAGGGTCGGAATCTCACAGTGCGATTGCTAGCAACTTCTTAATAACTCTAGGGTTTTTGCTTAGAGACACCAATTTTCGTTTGTATAACAGCGACTTGCGAGTTTGGATTCCTGAATATCAGTGTGGGACTTATACCGATTTGATGGTTGTTAATGGCGAACCAGAGTTCAATGGCAATCGCAATGATGAAATTCTCAATCCAATGCTTATTGTTGAAGTTTTATCACCTTCTACTGAAGCTTATGATCGAGGGGACAAGTTCAGAAAATATCGCTCGATTGCTAGCTTTTGTGAATATCTGCTTGTAAGCCAAACTGAACCCTATATTGAGCAATATCACAACTTGGATCGCAACAGTAACGATCGCTGGCTATGGCAAGTTCACTCTCACCTTGAGCGCACGATTATGCTACACAGTTTAAACGTAGAAATTCCCCTGACTGAAATCTATCGTCGCATTAATTTTTAAGGCTGCTTAACTCTCTTGGAACTGATTAGTGGGAATCATCACCAAAAGAAGCACTTCCAAGGAAGCTAGAAAAAGCAACTAACATCCAACCGAAACAAATATGTTTTTGGGTTTGCCAATCGTATCTCTCTTCTATTATCGGGATTGTGTTAGCTTCAACAATTTCTAATCCCCAATAGCCCAATGCACTGATGCCAAACAACATAGCGCTGACGATGGACAATTTAGCGATGACTTTGAGAAGGTAATTGCTTAAACTAGGCGGTGTTTGAAAGGATTGTCTGTGACGATGATGAATAGCGAGTTCACTTGGAGCTACAACCAAAACACGTCTTGGTTTTTGTTGAGTGAGTTGGCAGACAACTTGTTTATTATCAGTCATGGGTCAAACCAAAGCCTGTTGGTTGTAACTAGATTAGTTTCAGTAACTACATTGTAAACTTTCGTTAGGCGGATATGGTTAAATTTACATAAAATTTCCATATTTAGAAAAGATGTGCGATTCGTTGCTTAGTGAATCACGGTAGCCAATCCGTACATAACTGAGCCAACCCGACAACAGATTACTGTCATGAAGGGCTGAACTCTCGGTCAGATGCAAGTGTAAGTCTTGCCATTCAGACTCAGAATTGACTCCTTATCTGCCCACACCGAACAAGCTCGGTTCTTGTAGAGTGAAGCCGGGAACAGGGCGCAACCAGACGACCGTTGCGGGTTGACACTGGCGCTAACAGGGAGTTCCCACGGTGAAACATAGCCTAAAAAAGCAACCCACTAAAAGGCAGGGCGCAACACAAAACCCCCTGACCTCACTAGAATTCATTCCCGCCGTATATATATTTATAAAATGGCAAGAGTCCAGGGGATCTAGTGGTTGAATTGGCTACACCTAACGGAACAATCAATCTCTCCGAGGGAACGAATAAAAACTAATTGTGGGTCTTGAGACAGTCGAATCTCAGGTAGACCAGACGAGCGGAGGAATCCCCACAGTTAGGGTAGGACAGTCCGTAATTGGATTGAGGTGTTCAGAAAATACAAACTAGAGAAGAGAAAATGATTAGACACAGTAGACATACTAGTGAATCTTGGAAAGACCTACCGTGGAAGAAATTCCGCCGAAACCTTTTCCGCCTTCAAAAGCGCGTATTCAAAGCTGTTCAAGTTGGAGACAAGCGGAAAGCCAGGTTACTCCAAAAGCTTATTACTAAATCCACCTCGGCTCGATTTCTTGCAATAAGACAAGTATCTCAGCTAAATGCTGGTAAAAAGACGGCTGGCATCGATGGTAAGAAATCCCTATCAATCGAGGAACGCTTCAATTTAGAAGAACTACTCAAAGTGAAAAGTGGAAATTGGAAACATCAAGGCTTACGGAAAATCCCCATCCCTAAAAAGGACGGGACAACCAGAATGCTTAAGATACCTACCATCGCAGATAGAGCTTGGCAATGCCTCGCAAAATATGCACTCGAACCAGCACACGAAGCCACCTTCCACGCTCGGAGTTATGGGTTTAGAACAGGGCGCTCTGCCCATGATGCACAAAATTACATCTTCAAAAATCTCCGCTCCACCAGCAATGGAATAGAAAAACGAGTAATCGAACTCGATATCGAAAAATGCGTGCGCCGTGACAGTTAACGCGGTATACCCAATCAAATTGGGAGAGATTAAGAAGAACATCTCTAAGTCAACCAACTTACCTAGAGTCGAAAGACAAGAGGAACAACCGCATGTTGGTAAAG
>NZ_JADEXU010000226.1 GCF_015206895.1 Nostoc sp. LEGE 12450
TTCGTAGAATTCTGGTAACATTATCATTAAATAGAGCTTGTTGCGAATGAAGGCTCTTTTTCTTTTACCACAAATTGCCACACTCTTTGCAATATAAGCATTCTAGACCATTTTGTCTCCCCTCAAGCTTGCCAGTGCATCATATAGATAGTAAAAAGGAGCAATAGGTGTGCCTGTTATTCGGATTAAATAACGTTCTGCTATGGTTGAGTTTTTAACTGCCTGAGCATACTCAGAAAATAGGTAGCACAGGAAAAGTTTATGGAAATAGACATCAAAGGTTGCCGTTCCATCATTTGTTACTTCATGTTGTGGCAATCCATTTTCTTCATTGTAGAATTCTCCAACTATGCGAGTTGGGCTGACCGAAAAGGCCATCAAATTTGCGATCGCCTGCTGATATATTTGGTTCCAGGTTAGCGCCGTTTTCTGTTTTATTTGACGAATTGCTTCACTGTATTTCGTCATCTCGCGCTCAACTTCTACGAGTTCCTTTCCAACTGCGTAGGATTGGAAGCAATAACAATGAGCACAATAAGCAGCAAACTCTAAATCTCCAACTTCCAAACCTCTTTGGTAGGCTTCTAGCAAGGGCTGGATTGTGTTTCTAATATGCTCTTTCCAATGAATAATAAAGTTATTCACAATGAGTAATGTTCTAGCTCTGAGAGAATGAACATTAAGGTGTGACAATAGATTTATCGCAAGTTGTCCAAACTCGTACCCAATCTCAATGTTCCCACTCGTTCCACAAAGGATTAATCCGTAAAAAGCATAGGCAAAGGGAGATACAACAGCATTACCAGATTGAATTGATAAGTTTACTTGTTTAGACACAAGCAGAGGCATCAAATCAGGAGCCGCAACATAGGCAGCGATCGTGATGCTTGATAAGATTCGCATCGCCGCCAACTTGTCCGGTTCGGTCATTTCCGGCAAATGGAGCAAGTCCTCGATTGGCTTCTCGCCAATGAGTGATGCGATCGCGTCTAGCTCAAGCTGAATGTCTGACTGAGTTGGCGTTTCAGGAAAACTGATTCCCAGTTGCGGCAAAACTTGCAATCCAGTGTTGATTGCTTCTAATAGCTGGTTCTGCGCGATGTCAGTTTGAATTTTGACTTCGTAAACTTTCACGATGTCGAGAACCGTTTTGGCTGCTTGCAGAACAACCACTGCCCAGGATTCTACCTGCTCAAACTTGCCACATAAATACGCGACTTCTGTTGTTTCTGTATATAACTCTAAGGTCAGCTCATAGTTAGTTTGCCAACTGGAGTCTGCTAGCCATGCTCTACCTCTGGCTAAATAGTTTTGAGCCACACTATAGGCGATCGCAGCTTTTGCTTTCTGCCCTGTGATTAAATTTAATCTAGCAATTTCATTGCGTTCTAGTCGATCTGTGACAAGCTCAATTCCATGATTAAGATGATCGACAATTTCAAACAGTCGGTCTGATAGTCTCTCTGGCAAAGTTTTTCCGAGAAGATTACGACCAATTTGTAAATGAACAATTTGTTTTTGCGACTCATCGATTAAGGTGTATGAGGCTTGCTGCACGCGATCATGCAAGAACTTATACTCTTGAATTAACAAGTTTTCATTTAATTCAGATAGTGGTTGAATTAATCCAATTTGTATGGCTGTTAGTAAATCTTGAAAAATCGTTTCAGGTGGTTTCTCACAAACAATCGATAGAGTATCTAAATTAAACTCAGCGCCGACGCAAGCAGCTAACCGGAGAATTTGCTGTGTATTCTCTGGCAGTTTCTTCAACTTGTGAAGCATCAACTCCACAACATTATTAGTGATATCTTGGGCTTGGATCTGAGCTATGTTCCACTGCCAGCTTAAGTGTTCTGCATCAAAGGTCAATAAATTTTCGCTATGCAGCATTCTCAAAAATTCACTGACAAAGAACGGATTGCCCTCAGTTTTACGCAAAACTAACTCAGCTAAGGGACGAACGATGTCTGCATTCCGATGCAGCGTCTCGGCAATCAACTGATTCAACGGCAAGAGCGTTAAGGGTGCTAAGATAATTTCCTGAAGCACTGCCCCTTGTTTTCGTAGTCTCTCTAGCATTAATGCTAATGGATGCGTTGGATTTACTTCATTATCTCGATAAGCTCCAATTAAAAATAATGATTGGGCTTGCTCATCGAGCAGCATCAACTCAATTAACTTCAGCGTTGCTGAGTCTATCCACTGCAAATCATCTAAGAAGATCGTAAGGGGATGTGACTCTGAACAAAACACTCGCACAAACTGCCTAAAGATTCTGTGAAAGCGATTTTGAGCTTCAGTTGCTCCCACTTCTGGTACAGGCGACTGCTTGCCGATAATTAATTCAACTTCTGGGATGATATCAATGATGATTTGTGCGTTGTTTCCCAAAGCTGTAAGTAAGAGCGATCGCCACTGTTGCACTTGTTCGTCTGGTTCACTGAGCAATTGCTGCACCAATTTTTGCAGAGCATCTGCGATCGCACTGTAGGGAATATTGCGCTGAAATTGATCGAATTTACCAGAGATAAAATAGCCGCGCTTTTGGGTAATTGGTTTATAAATTTCTTGCACTAACGCAGATTTACCAATGCCAGCATAGCCAGATACCAACATCATTTCGACTTGGAATTTTGGTTTGCCTCTTTGTTCGCTTTGTGAAGTTGTTTCTAAATTGTTTGGTAAAGAAGCAACGTGATTTGACTCTGGACGCGCTATGCGATTGTCCTCCGGACACGCTACGCGATCAAACGCTGCCAGTAACATTGCAACTTCCTTGTCCCGTCCATACAGTTCTTGGGGAATTTGAAACCGATCGCAAACGTCTTGAAGCGCCAGTTGAATGCTAGAGATTTGACCGATTTCTTCTAATTGTTTAGCACAGATTTCTAAATCCGCTTTGATGCCCCAGGCACTTTGATAGCGATTTTCAGCATTTTTTGCCATCAGTTTGAGAATAATATCTGAAACTGGCTTAGGAATTGTTGTATTTATTTCATTAGGCGGAATAGGATGTTTGGCAATATGACAATGGACTAGCTCCAGCACGTCTATGGTGGGAAATGGTAGTTGTCCAGTTAGCAGTTCGTAAAATGTCACGCCAAGGGAGTAGAAATCAGTCCGGTAATCGAGTAAACGGTTCATCCGCCCTGTTTGCTCTGGAGATAAGTATGCGAGTGTCCCTTCTAAAACATGAGGACTTTTGAAAATCGGATTCGTGCGGTTAAATTGGGTGGCAATTCCAAAGTCAATAATTTTGACAACGCCAGTATCCAGATTGAGAACTATATTTCCAGGATTGATATCTTTATGAATGACACTGGCTGCATGGATTCTGCCTAGAATCTCGGTGAGGGCGATCGCAAAACCTAGAAAAGTCGATAAAGGCATCGGGCAGAAAATATCTGGGCGCTTGTGCATCCATTGCTCTAGGGACTCTCCCCCAAAATCTTCTAAGATAATCACCAGAGTGCGTTGATAGTCATGCTGGCTGTATGCCTTAACAATTCCTTCCACTGTGAGGGAACGGGTAATTTTATATTCCTGTCTGTAGCGGGTTAGTTCTTGGGGAGAGGGATAATCAAGCTTTAGCATTTTTACGGCGATCGCTACTCCATCGTCTCTCATGCCCCGATAAACTAGAGAATTAGAACTTTCGTATATCTTGTCTTGGATGGCAATACCAGGTAGAGCAATCTATAGAGCAACTCTTGAGAGGATAATCTGGCATACCTCAAACTATACAGCAATCCAGCTATCTACATTTTTCATATTCTGAAATCCTATTTAGTTTTGTTCATTTCTAGCCAGTTGTAGAGCCTTAACTTAACTCTGTTGAGTGCTGTATCAATTATGTAGAGCGATTCTACAGCACTCATTTAACAACTGGCATAGTACAGGACACCAGAAGCGGAAAGTTTTGCCATATCCTTCGTACAACTTCTTCGCTGTCCCGTTGTGTTGCTAACTCCATTGAAACTGCAACTCGAAGCCATTGGATGCCAAATTGCCAAAATTGTTCAGGGTGTTATCTTTCCCCCATATTCAGACTCCAGTACATTCAACAATTTCTCTTCGACAGCCGTCAAATAAGGCCGATTCAGTTTACCCAAGGACTGCAACAGACTTTTGACTGTCTCCTCCAGAGAATCGGAATATAGTCTACTGATGCGATCGCTCAAGGACTGTATCTGCTCACACTCTTGCGGCAAGTAATCGTAAGACTTCAGGTGCTGCAACCCAACGGCGTACTCGCCATCCCACATTCTCATGCTGCAACTAAAGTCATTCACTGCGCTGACAATTATTTTACAGGTGTACAGGTTTCCCATAGCAGTCAACAGAGATTAGTGCATCGTCAGAATTTTGAATTGCCAAGACAAGAACATACAGTTGAAGAATTAAGCGTTGATGGTGGAAACATTCGTGTGCGGACTCAATCAGGAGAAATAAGTGCATGGCTGGGCTATAAAGCGATTAGCTTACATCATCATGAAACCGTGGGCTAGCAAAAAAGACTATCCCGTTTATCTTGATGAAACTGCAACTCTATTTGCTTGATGAAACTGCAACTCTATTTGAGCAGATTACTGTTTCTGGTGGAATGTCCAGAAATTGAGTCGGGTTATCAGTCGCTACCCTATAGACTTATCCGAAAATGGTAAATGTATACGGCAAAGGGATTTCAGCGATTATAATGGAATGTGCGATGCCTGCGGCGGGCTGCGCCTACGCTAGATTAGGTATACGAAAGAATAGGGGTTTGAGCATAAATTACGGCTAAATTATTAGTTTAAGGAGAAAAATATTGGTAGAGATAAAATTTATTTGCTACCAATAAATTTAAATATTAATAGCTAGTGAAAGTAAACAATTAAGTCGTAGCCTGACTAATCCACAAACGGTCATAATTACCTGGCTATACTTGTGCCTTGCTAAACGAAATTTCTCACTAGCGACTCGAAATATTTTTACTTTCCATAATTATTTGTTCAACGCCTAGAATACAACTCTACAAACACTTTACAGAAGTGTTAAATGTCACCCCAGGCGACAACCTTCCTTGCTAATTCTTCAAAGGAGGCATTATCAACTATGGCATACACTCTTAAAGATAGTTGGACTGGAAATGAGTTTATCAAGGGAAATGAAAAAGGTGATAAATGGAGTTTTTTCCAGCAACCCGACCCAACCCACGGTCAAGTAAATTACGGAAAGTGGAACGAACTGATTAAAATTGTCGATGGAAAAATTAAAATCGAAGTTGAATCAGAAAGCTACAAACCCGGAGCAAAAAGAAAGGTCATCCGTATTTACACAGAGAAAAAGTATAATGAAGGGTTGTTTATTATCGATTTAGACCACATACCGGAAGGAATGGCGGTATGGCCAGCGATATGGCTGCTTGGAACGGGAGTTACATGGCCTGAGAACGGAGAAATTGACATTATCGAAGGAGTCAACTCGACAGAAACTTAGAAGAACGAGGTTTTTTGACTACTCTGGGATTTGTTCTGCCAAGTCTTTGAGGGATTTTTTGCTCCAAAATTTCCAGAATCAGCTTGGAGAATATTGGGTAGTTGCTCACTATGTAGTTTTAAAGCTCGCACTCTCTCACCGATACGATAGGGACACATTAAGGCATCAACAATCAGATGAGTTCCCGCCTCCACTAACAATACCAAACGTACCTTCGGGAAAGCAGCCCTAGTTCCCTTTCTACTCCCTGGATATCCAAATACTCTGGAAGAGAGCAGTACTATCTGGCACATCCAAAACCGTACCGTCTACTGCCATCACTCGCAGTCCTCCTAAAAATGCTCCCGGCGTTTGTGGTGTCGCTAATAGTCTGATTATTTTGTGAAACAACCGACTCATTGCCCAACATCCCAACCTCTGTCTTGCTTCACTAATGGAAGAACTACTTGGTACTTTCCAATACTGCCCTAATCGCGTCCACTCTCTACTTAGTCCATTCACCAGATTTTTTAGTACATCTCCCATTGCATCTGATGACCATAGATTCATCGCTATTACTAGACACACTACCAACCCAGATGGCAATTTCCGCGTTAGCGAAGCTCGCCGCAGGCATCGCTCTTCATAACTGTCTGTCTCTGATAGAGTTTGTCTAATCACGGATGGAGAAATCACTGTTTCTATCGCTTTGAATATTAACTCTGCTTCTAGCGTTGGCGTGATTAAGGAGAAATCTTTTAGCTGCAACAGTTTGGACGCTCGCACTTTTTGGAGAACAATTATCACTTTACCCTGCTTTTGCCCTTAACCGAGAAGTATTGTGGCGGGGTGGGGTTCTTGGGGTTTAGTAAGTAATCAAGCGGACATGATATCAAATATTGTTTGAGTTTCAGGGTTTGAATGTGTTGCCGGATTTTTGAGAATTGGTACAAGTAGTTCTCACCCTAAAATAGAAAAAAGATAACCTGGAATTTTCCTGAGCCTCCACGATGGACAAAAAACATTACTATAGTGCGAAGTGAAGGATCTCCACTATCGGCAATGAAGACAAAAACTAGGTAAAGCCGATGAATCAGGCGACTAGAAATGTCCTGTGCATGACGGGTATAAAAAAAAGTTTTTCCGGCGTGCCAGCGCTCTGGGATGTGGATTTTGAACTGAAGGCAGGTGAGATTCATGCACTGGTCGGAGAGAATGGCGCTGGCAAATCGACGCTTATCAAGATTATGACGGGGGCTTATCGACGGGATTCGGGTGTTATGGAGTACGACCAGAAAACCGTTGCATTCCAAAACCCGACCGAAGCTCAGGCGGCAGGTATCGTAGCCGTCTACCAGGAAATTCAACTCGTGGGTTTGAGAACTGTTGCCGAGAATATTTTTCTGGGCAGAGAGCCGCATCGCTTCGGCATCATTGATGGACGGGCAATGAACGCTAGGGCGGCCGATATCCTAGAGCGCCTGGGGTTGCATATCGACCCGCACTTAGTGGTTGGTTCGCTGAATATTGCCCATCGCCAGATGGTGGCGATCGCCCGCGCCATCTCCTTTGGGGCGCGGGTGCTGATCCTCGATGAACCCACAAGTTCGCTGACGGAAACTGAAGTTTCTGTTCTTTTTGATGTCATGCGGCGGCTAAAGTCGGAAGGGACATCCATCGTCTACGTCAGCCACCGTTTTGAAGAACTTTACGCCGTGTGCGATCGCGTGACAGTACTGCGTGATGGACGCAACATCGTGACGCGATCGCTGTCCACGCTCACTCGTCTGGAACTCGTTTGTTTTATGTTAGGTCGTAAACCCGAAGAGGTGAGCAAAGGAGTCACGGCGTTCTCAGGACAGTCGCAAAACACGCCTTGTCAACCAGTGCTACTCCAAGCGGAAGCTCTCAAATATAAAAAACGGCTTAATGGTGTTTCCATTGAAATGCGGCATGGCGAAATCGTTGGGCTTGCGGGTTTGCTCGGCTCTGGTCGTAGTGAAACGGTGCGTGCCTTGTTCGGGGCTGAACCTCTTGAAGGTGGAACTGTAAAACTCGAAGGTAGTCTTTTATCCCTGCGTGATCCTCATGATGCGATCGCTGCTGGAATAGCTTTCCTTTCAGAGGATCGCAAGGCGGACGGCATCATCCCTGAGCTTTCGGTGCGCGAAAACCTTACTCTTGCTGCCCTACCGAACCTTACACAATGGGGCATCGTTTCCAGAAAACGGCAAAACGAACTTGTAGAGCGTTTCATGCAGCGTCTTGACATCAAGGCAGCCAGCGCCGAGCAGAAGATCCACGAACTATCAGGTGGGAATCAGCAGAAGGTGCTTCTGGCGCGATGGCTGTGCAAGAATACAAAACTTCTTCTTCTTGATGAGCCAACTCGTGGTATTGATGTTGGTGCAAAGCGCGAGATCCAGCAGCTAATTGCCGAACTAGCAGAGCAAGGGCTGGGAGTTCTGATGATTTCATCGGAAGTGGAAGAGTTGGTTGAAGGTTCGCAACGTGTCGTTGTTCTGCGTGACGGGCAGTCAATTGCAGAACTCAGTGGCGAACAGAAGAACATAAAGGCAATTTTGCACGCAATGGCAGAAGGTGCAGAACTTAAGAAGGCAGGAGGCAGGAGGCAGGAGGCAGAAGGGAATCCCCATAAATAAATTTAGGTGGCTCAAATCCTTTTTTTCTTTGGTCTGGAAGCTGTTGGTAGATAGTTTGAAACAGAGCAGGACAGATAATGAAGAGCAAGAAGCCTGATCGGGGTTGGGGAACCCTGTGGAATCCAAACTTCGGTGCATTTGCGGCACTCCTAATTCTCTATGTTGCGAACGCCGTCTTTACTCCGCGTTTTGCAACAGTTAGCAACACATTAAATATGTTGCTCCAAGTATCCACAACAATGTTGATTGCTGTTGGCATGACCTTTGTTATTGCCTCCCGTGGCATCGACCTGACGGTTGGCTCTACTATGGCATTGGTTTCAGTTATTGTCGCATTGCTGATTAAGTATGGGATGACTTTTGCCATCTTGTTCGCTTTGAGCGCGGCTCTGTTGGTTGGTTTTATCAATGGCTTTCTGATCTCGCGTCTGAAACTTGATGCCTTGATTACCACCTTGGCGGCTCTCATCTTATGGCGTGGGATTGCTCAAGTTATTGGGGATGGTAAGCTCGTTCCTTTTGTCAATCCGACATTTGAAGCGCTGGGAAAGGGCTATCTCGGTTCTATACCAATTCAAGTTGTAATTGCAGCAATAGCGATCGCAGGAGCTTTTTTCTGTATCCGCTCTACGCTTTTCGGCCGTCATATCGTTGCAGTTGGCGGCAACGAGGAGGCTGCACGGCTTGCGGGTATCCGTGCGGAGCGCGTGAAATATATAGTCTATATAATTAGCGCCTTGCTTGCCGGGGTTGCTGGACTTGTGGAGACAGCGAGGCTGGGCATGGGCGATCCGAGTAAGGTTGGTGTCAACGCGGAATTTGATGCGATCGCGGCTGTTGTTGTTGGCGGTACACCCTTCTCCGGTGGTCGTGCTAATGTCTTCGGCACTGTTGTCGGGGCCCTCCTGATGCAGGTGATCTCCACAAGTTTCAATATGCTGCTGATTCCCTTTACCTGGTCATTAGTTTTAAAATCCGTAATCATTCTTTTCGCCATTTTTTTGCAGCGACCGAGGGAGGTTTAACGCGTCATGGCTGCCACAAAGTCTCTTGCGCTTGCAGGTATGCGGCGTTTTGCCAAGCTCATCATGTCCCAGGGCGTGCTGCTCATGCTCCTTAGTTTGGCTGTTTTCGCATCCTTTCGTTATGAAACCTTCCTGACACCTCTTAATCTGATGAACATCATGCGACAGAACAGTATGCTAGCGATCGTGGCGCTGGGCATGACTGTCGTGATTCTCAGTGGAGGAATCGATCTGTCCGTGGGTTCCCTGGTTGCTTTGGGCGGTGTCGTCGCAGCAATGCTTGCCGGACAAGGAAGCTTTGTGGCGATCGCTGCCGGCATTGCTAGTACCACGTTACTTGGTGTGGTCAATGGTCTTCTCGTGTCTCGCGCACGGCTTCAGCCGTTCGTTGTGACGTTATTCACTGCCAGCGCTGCACGCGGACTGGCGTTGAGCATCACGGAGGAAAAGTCCGTTGCCGTATCATCAACAGCATCGGGATTTGTTTGGCTGGGTAGAGGGTTTATTGGTTGGATTCCTGTACCCGTGCTGATAGTTGCACTCTTATATTTTGCAGCTTGGTTTATGCTGCACAGAAGCCGATTAGGTTTGCACATATTCGCTATTGGCAACAACGAGGAAGCCTCCCGACTCATGGGCGTGAACCCAAACCAAGTAAAGCTTGCAGTCTACACATTTAGCGGGTTACTTTCAGGGCTTGCTGGTATTATTCTCGCAGGTCGTTTAGGGGCGGGTCAGCCTGTGGCTGCCTTTGGCTGGGAAACAGATGCGATCGCCGCCACCGTCATGGGAGGAACGTTTCTCGCAGGGGGTCAGGGGAGCGTATTTCCGACGCTAGTTGGTGTACTTTTACTAGGAATGATGTACAACCTTTTAAATCTTGAGGGAACCATTACTCCTTGGTGGCAACTCGTACTCCGTGGTGGCTTCTTACTTTTGGTTGTGCTTTTTCAACAGCGTATTGTGCAAAAAAACTAACTGATGTCAATAGACTTCTTGCAGAAGTCGGGAAAAGGGGAAGGGGTAAAGGGAAAGGTTCTGTATTTTGCCCTTCCCCCTTAACCTTTACCCTTTTCCCACCTCTTGCAAAAAGCACTTTTGCAAGAGGTCTAATGAAGAGAGTAGGGGAAGTAAACCCCATACTTAAAAGTAAAGGCTTGAGTATTGTGCAAATGGCTAGCCGCTCTCTTTCCCCCAAGTCCCGTTGCACAACCACAGCCGGCAGTGAAACGCACTTTTGCCCAACGTCGTCATCGTTGAATCTACCCCTGCTTCCCAATACTTCTCGCTTTGTGTATTTTTAATTCGGAATCGGATTTTGGGTAAAGGGTACTGGGTTTGGGTTAAAGGTTTTTTCTTTCCCCTTATCCCCAGAGCAGGGTGGTTTCATACAACCAGAGAAAAACTAAAACCGGGTTTCAAAGCCTCTCTCCGTTTCGGGGAGAGGTTTGGAGAGGGGTGAAAAGCCAAGCCACAAAACAAGAAATAAAAACTTATGTATTTTTCTTTTTTCGTATGAAACCACCCTACCGCCCCTTATCCCCAGAGG
>NZ_JADEXU010000227.1 GCF_015206895.1 Nostoc sp. LEGE 12450
TCAACGAGTCTCGCGATAACAGAGTACTGGAGAGCCGTGTACCTGGAAACTCGTAAGCACGGTTCGGAGGGGGCTAGTTAGAAAAGGAGCCAAGGCTTGGAAACCTCGCTAGCTAGCTACCCACTTTTAACGTTCGCCCGCCTATGTCACAAGTTCCTCATGATGAGATTAAAAGGCTTATGGAGAGTGAAAATCCCGAAGAGATTAGGGCAGGGATGCAGCATCTGGGTGATTCTGTCGAGAAAGCATTTCTTGTTGATCGATTGTTACAGCTAACAAATAGGGATGAGGTGTAGGATGCTGTTTGGGTATCCCGTTTCGGCAACAGAGGAAAATTGGCTTCATGAATGCTTACGCGAAATTCTGTGTTCAATTCATACAAGCCTAAAAGCAGCAGTCACTCTGCCAGCATGGCCTGAAATTATTCCAGCGCGATACCGAAAAAGGCTAGAAAAACGCCGAGGGCTGGAAGATAGGTTGAATAATTACAAGACAGCTCTAGAAAAGCTTACCATCGCAGAACAGAACCGAATTATTCAAGCATTGCATGACCAAAATCAGATTGATCTTCTCTTGTCTTGCCAATTGAACTGTGAAGCTATTGGTGATTTGCCAGAAGACATTCATGAGCCAGTAAAAAAACTTTTTGAATTTGGGTTTGAACTTCTCACAAAACTGGAAATCCGCGATAAACACTACAAGGTAATTTATGATGCGGCTCCCTCTCATACATGTCCTTTCTGTGGGTGTGAGTACTTTGATGCACCAGAAGCACCTCGTGAAGCATTGGATCATTACCTGGCAGAAAGCAAATACCCATTTGCTGCTTCAAATTTGTGTAACCTTATTCCAATGGGAAATAAATGTAACTCTCGCTACAAACTTGCTAAGGATATTCTCTTGAGGAATGACGGCACTCGTCGCAAATCGTTTAACCCTTATAACTGTACAGGAATCAGACTCTCTCTCGAAAACAGTCAGCCTTTTGCTGGTAGACTTGCACCAACTGGTCAACTACCGCGATGGCAAATCGAGTTTAGCCCAAATACTGAAGAGGTGATTACTTGGGATGAAGTGTTCCATATCAGAGAACGATATGAAAGAGACGTGCTAAACGCTGAATTCATAAGTTGGCTGAGGTATTTCCAGTCTTGGTGCAAATCTGCGAAAATTGCGCCTAATTCTGACCAAGAATTGATGGATGCGCTCAATCGTTGTGCAACCCACTGCGAGGAGATGGGGATTAGCGATCGCGCGTTCTTAAAAGCCGCTGTATTCCGAATGTTGCACACACATTGCCAGCAGGGTGATCAACGACTTATTTTATTGATCACGAATATTGTGAACCCAGGACAAACCAATTTGCGGCAAGCCCCATAAACTAAATTAATTTTGACCGATCGCTCTTAAAGATGGAACGTACCAAACTACCCAACACTTACTAGTTAGGCGAAGTATGCCAAATCCTTGCAAAAGACAACTCCGAACTCAGGGGTAAAGGTGGCTGCTGAGGCATCGTAAGCCAAGTGAATGATTTTAGCTGTACTGTGAAAATGTGGGATAGCGTAGTACATGGTTGCTTTGCAGCACCTTAAATCTTACAATTACCTGCCTGCCGAGTGTGAGCAGATGCGGGTGATTTGCGATCGCATTAATCAGGTGTATTCCGATTCGCTGGAGGAGACAGTCAAAAGTCTGTTGCAGTCGTTGGGGAAGGTGAATCGACCTTATCTCACGGCTGTGGAAGAAAAATTGCTAAGTGTGATAGAGAGAGAATATGATTTACGTGCAGTCAATAGCGCTTTAGGGGCAATTGTACAAAATTAAGGCTTATGAGAACACATGGTAAAAAATCCATTATCTCGGTTTTCAATATCACCAATAACCACACCTCGATCCAAAAAACGGTTGAACTCTTCACAAGCTGTTTCAGGCACTAAAGCGCAGCTATGGCAAGCTGCCAAGTTACATGAATCTGGCCCCTGTCCCCCGCTCTCACCGACTTCCATACATACAGGATCAGCAGAACACCAACTAGCAGCCTCCAACAAAGAACGCACTACTGGCTCAAAGTTACCAGGCTTACCCATTCTGACAAGTCCTCCCATTGTACCTTCGGAATCACCAGCAGCAGTGTAAATCAATACTCCTGACATTGGGGCGTTAGGGTTATCTGAGACATAAAGCCTTTCTCTCAGTGCCGCTGAACTGTAACCACACTCAAAAGTCAACCTATTCATCAACAAGTGAGCAAATGTGTGTAATAGGATGAATTGCGGTGTGATAGAGCGTTTCCGTAAATGCCTTTCCTCCTGTATTTTTTGATAGCGCTTCACTAGAGGTTGTATTCTGGGGTAAATTTGATCCCCGTGTTTCTGCAACCATTGACGGAGACGAGTTTCGTTGAATTCAATAAATATGCCTTCACCGTAGACAACATAAGCGGGTAGCCATGCATTTTGTTGCAGTGGCTGACGCCATAAAAGAGATTGTAATTCTTGCAGGGGTTGTTCAGTTTCCGGTAATATGCGGGTAAATCCAGTTAAAACCCTGGTCTCTTTTAGCTTGTCAACCAACATAATTCTAGAAAAATAATCCGCCATATCGGGTTGATAATCACCTAGTTTTATCGTCCGTATTTTGAGATTATCTTCACGACGCTCAGTTCTCAAAACATTAAATTCTTGCCGGCGAAACCTTATTTCTGGGTCGTCCCCTTCAACATCATCTGGATTAATGTCGGCATCTTTGTCTAATAAAATAATTTTTAAAGAAATTTTTATATCTTCATTCGAGAAATCTTGTAGTAGTTCAGGGCGATCCTCTCGGAGAACTTCAGGTGTGATATCATCACCCAATCTCAACAAGCGATCAATAAGTTTGGAAAGAGGTGGTTGTTCCAAAAGAGAAACAAGTTCTCCACCACTACACCTTTGCAGATAAATTGCGCTACGCGTTTGTGCATAGTAAACGTTAGAGGCACTTCGTAGCGCACCTCTGAGTTGACGAGAGCAAGAGCAGGGTTCACTATCTTCTTTACCCAGCCAAGGACGTTTACCTTCACAAAGAAACTTAGAATCGCCCAAGCTCTTACTAAGTCTTGTTTCATCACCATCAACTTCAGTAATCCCGCCAAGAGAACGTTTGACACCACACTCACACCGGACACTCAAGCCTGCGAGGGTTGCACTTCCAGTTCCTACTAAACGCAGTGGTTTATCACAAGTCGGTTTAACTGACCGATGCACCCATTCTCGCCAGGGAAAGTCTTGGATATGGCCGCGATCGCACATAGCGATAATTGGAACCTGTGCCATGTATTTAGTCTTTTTCTTGTTTTCACATTCTGGGCATTTAACCTTACCACGGGCAGTCAGTGGAAACTTTTGCAAGCGATCCAAAAATGCCATTGGGGAAAACGTAAAAATGGGACAGTTAAATAAGCATTAAGCACCCCATCGCCTTTGTTGGATTTTCTAAAGTCCGGGGGTAGGCGAAAATGATCCATTTCTAGAGACTGTGCCAGACGCCATTCATCTACTCTAAATTCAGATTTATCATCAGTTCTGTTACCATCTTCACGCTCGTACCAGTGATCGAGTCCAGCAGTAATTAAAGATGTACCATCTCTTACCACCACCATTGCACCTACGCCAAAAGGGGCAATCAACTGAGCGCGTCTTATCGGGCCTTTATGCATCTTCTTCTGCTCCTTCATTTAAGTAAAGATTAGTAATTTCTGCTTGGCATTCTGCATCTACATTTCTCATTGACATCGGTGTAGACCAAGAATAACGTTGCAATTCCAGGCTGGCATAACCTCCTGCTACTCTCAGCAAAGGTATATCAGTAGAATTGCTGCCCTTTTTTTCCCAGTTTATCCGTTGCCAACGCTGCCATTCGGAAGTGCGTTTTTTAAATACATTCTCAAAATTTTCTATCTCAGCTTCGTCAATTAATTGAATGCGAGGAATCAAAATTTGTCGCAGCTGTTCTATAAGATTTGCTGGGTAAGGCTCAGGGTTTTGGACTGTTTCTTGATTCCCAGTTTGTCTTACATAAGTTACCATGACAGCATGAAGCGCTCGATCTAAAACTGGTGGTGAAAAGGGGGTAATGCTAGTTGGTTCCACCTGTGCATAAAGCCGTTGATGATAACTGCGAAACTTCTCAAAGTGGGAGCGGTCGCGTGGTCTTGTAGGACTATATAGAGTAATTATTAAACCTGGACGTTCCCACCACCGACGCCCAACACGACCAGTTACTTGAATATATTGAGAAGTTGTCTTAGGCTGACCAACCACAACCATTAGTGATAGTCTGTCGATATCAACTCCTACTTCGATAATATTAGATGCCAGACAGACATCAACGGGTAGCTGATTATAAGTATTGTTGCATTTGACTTCTAACTTACTAATAGATTCTGGAACTTTGTCGCTGCGTATTCGCCCAGTTAATTCCGAAATATGCCACAAGCGACGCATTTTGTCTTTGTCTAAACCTAATCTGTTTTTTATTACTTTTAAATAACCAGGAATATCTGATTGCAATAGCGATAAAGTCGTTCCTAATTCCTTAAGGCTACTAAAAAATAATAATAATGTCCACCACGGATCTCTTTCCTTTGGTGTAAGGAGAACAGGTGCTTGTAAAACAGCAGAAAAAGTACGCATCTGGGCAGTTTGCAAAGACCTCAAAACAGGTGCGTGGACACCTACATAAACTCTACCTCGTTGCAATGTCCCATCTGGCTTCAGAGCATAACGCGAGAAAAATGAATCCTCTGCATCAATTCCTGGAGGCGGAAATAACACGACATCTTCACGCCCATAAAGGGCTTTTACTTGTTCAGTATAGCAGCGTATTGTAGCTGTAGAACAGACAATTTTTGGTTTGATTTTTTGTCTGTTACGTCTGTCGGTGCAAAGCTCCTCTATAACAGTTTCATACAATCCTACAACTGAGCCAAGAGGACCAGAAATTAAATGCAATTCATCTTGAATAATTAACCCTGGTGGCGAATTTTCTCTCACTCCATCTGAACCAATTCCAAATAAAGCTCGTGCCTTTTGTGCATAACTCCAAGCCAGCAGTGCGAATTTATCCACAGTGCCGATAATTAAAGAAGGCCGTTTTTCATAAATATCTTCATCAATCACATAAACTGGTAATCCAGTAGTGTGGAATTCACAAGCATTGTCAGAACACTTTAAAATAACAGTTCCACGGCTTTGCTGATAACCGAGAATATTCAAGTCTTTTGACGTGTTCCGCGAAAGATTTAAATGATAACGCCCCATCTGGGCACTACACCAAGGACATCGACTGATAATGAATGGATTTTCTGCTGATGGATTACTTTGGAGTTGGTTTAACTTAGATACCGCATCTTTTCGATTATTTGGCGTAGTTTCTCCACCTACCCAAATACCAATAGAAAATGGTTCTTTTCCCAACTGTGTCTCAATTGGGCGGCGTAAATATTCCATTGAGCAAATAAGCGCAGACGCTCGTTGAAACTGTTGTGCAGTTAGCAATCTCAGGGTATATCGCATTAAGACATTAACACCTACATCCTCTGGATTTTTGAGGCGTCGCATGAATAAAGAAAAAGCTGACAAGCCTAAATATGCCTCAGTTTTACCGCCACCAGTAGGGAACCAGATTAATTCAACTGTTCTACGTTCGGGAATCTCACCCTCAGCAGTAGACTGGATTGACATCAATAGAAATGCCACCTGAAAAGCTCGCCATTTACCACGATTACTGTCAGTTTGTAGATGGTTAGGCGCTTGATAAGCCGGGGAAAAAGTATATCTTTTTGCCACAGCATCGAAGTTAGCGTGACGCAGGTCGCGGCTACTACAAATTTGCTGTAGTAATATAGCATAGTTAGCTAGTTGAAATGCTCTCTTAGCTTGGGCATTACTCTGTAAGTAATCCAGCCCATTTTTCATCCTTTCAGATGCTCTTGTACATTCTTCCATGTGCCTATTAGCAGCATTTTGATATTCTGCATCAAGAGATCGAATTTCAATTTTTTTATAATTAATCCACTGTTCATAACGGCTAACAACATCTGAAAGAGATGCAAAGCCATCATCATCTTGTACTAACCCAGCCAAGGGAGCCATTGGTACTTCTATCCCAATATCAGGGGTGATACTTGGGGTTTCAAAAGTAGGAAGGCATTCTGCTGTTACCGCTTTGACTCTACCAGCACTAGATTCTTTATCCCAATCAGCTGCACAACCATGTCCCACGGCATAGGTTTCCATTTGGCGGTAGAGTAGCGCTATGGATTGCTCTTCATCATCAGAGTTAAAGTCTGGTTTTGGATAAGGTAAGATATGCGCCTCACCCTTTGGAGAAACAATAGTTGCTTTGAAACCTGCTTGAAATAAACAATCTTCATCTCTAGAACCATTTGTCCGGTTAATCAGACAAACAGTTAGTAAACGTATCCCTTCCCGTTTTTTTTGATCTGGTCTAGAAAATACCTCAATATTCAGTTGAAGTCCATCTATCTTTTCAATTTTAATATGTTTCTTCTCTTCCATAGAACAGAGTTTTACAGCAGAAAATTCTGCTGTAAAATTAACTGGGCTACGCAGCCACCAAGTTCTTTCATTTCCTTCAACTTTAACTTTTTTGGGGCGATAACGACCGGAATCGAAAGTTTGGATTACAAGAACGGAATCTTCTGAAAACTCTGCCAAAAAGCTGATTCCTATACTACTAGGTTTAGATGCGTTAGCTGCTGACAAGTCAAAATCATCTGCATTATCTTCCGCTATTTCGGATACTTTTTCTTTAATTTTTTCGAGGTCTTCCTTAACCTCATCTGTAATTATCTCTATCTCTTCAGGCTGATTATCTTGAATAGAATTTTTATCTAGCTGGCTTAATGTTAAATTATCATCTTCTAATTTTGTACCCAATGGGTAAAGAACACCAACGCCATATCTTATTCTAGGCGGATCTCTTTGTAGAATTTCCTCACCGTTATCTTGCCGCCAGGGATTATAAAAACCTTCTTTCGCAAAATTAAAAGTAATTTCACCAGAACAATTTATTAATTCTCCTTGCGGTGATGGGCCTACAAGCTCTTCTCGAAGTGATTGAATAATTTTATCTCTATTTGCTATATGTTCAGTCATTGATAAATTCACCATCTAGTTGAAAGGGATGTGAAATTTTTGAATAAGGAATCGTAATTGCTTCTGTATTAATCTCCACTACTCTAAATGCAGTCATACTACCGCCATCAGCTTTGGGGAGTTCAAAATCCATTTTGCCTATTTGCTCTAGTTGTTGTAAGTTAGAGTTACAAACTTTGTGCAGAAGTAATTGACGGATATGTTTACCCGCTTTGCGGTGAGCGCTATCAATTTTATCTGCGGCTTCATGAAACTCTTTTAATCTATCTCCTAAACCAACAAAAGTTAATATTGCGTCAAAATCTTCTTGCTCGTGGGGTCTGATGTTTCTGTTAGACATCCAATTACGAATATTTTGCTCTTTTTTAGCCATCTTAGAACCTAATTGTACTAGCCTCCAGCTAACATCATGTAAGCTGCTAGAACCTACTTTTTTATTGAGACGAACTTTCCACAGTTGCTGTAACTCTCTGAAATTTTGAGCTTTTTCTCCCAAGATATGGTTGGCTAAGGGAATGATATAGTCACCGCCACCATTCGTGCGGAGAATAATAAACATACCTATTTCAATATCAGTAACAATTTCTTTTTTTACCTGTAATTCGTCATCTTCTACTAAATCAATTACAATAGTTTTAGCATTAGTATCAAGGAAAACAGCCGTGTTTTTCTCTAAGAAAAACAAACGTGCTTCGATAGTTTCTTCGTTGTCACTAAATGATGAAAAAGTAGATATTTTTTTAGCAATCTTAATCCAATTTATGGTCGGAGGTATGATTTCATCTGCTTCAATGCCTTCTGAAAGATTTTCGGTAGTTTTTATGTTTACCTCTTCCTCCTTAGAAATCGGTAAATACACAAAGTTTGATGGTAATATATTATCTAAAGAGGCAACAAATACTGGTTTATACTGCCATTTATCTTTTATACAACTGTAGTGAACTATGTCTATTTCATGAGTTCGTGGTGCAGTAAAAATATAATCAGGAAACCAACGACTTGCACCAATAACAACTAATTTCTCATAACAACTATTTGTACGCAACTGAGATGGTACTAGTATCGAAGTTTTGTGTAGTTGAGGAATTTTAGATAATAAATCCTCTAGTGGAGGAATCAGGTATGATTCTTTGAGTACTATAGATGCATTCGGATAATTTGTTGCTATAAAATCTAGCTGTGGATTTTCATGAGATTTTGACAAATTTATTAGAAGATTGAATATCTCATCTGCTGCTGAGGCAAAGTCTTGATATATAAATTTGCAATTTTTCAGTTGCCTTTCTATAAATTTAATAGTTTCAGGTTGACAAGCTATAGGATGGTTAAATGGTAACGGTGCTGCACACAATTTAAATCGATACTGTCTCAAGGGGCGTAAGAAATTTTTCCAGTAATCTTCCTCTACATTTTCACCAAGTAACAGCTCAAACTTTTTAAGCGACAGGCAAAAAATACGAAAATCAGTATGTACTATAAGATTTTGTTTAATTTTTACAAGGCTGCTATATGAATAAATTTTGTCTACAGTTGATAGCGAAATATAAGTCATTGGCAAGTTTCCTGATAAACGACCATTTCAACACCAGGAGGAACCGGGATAATATTTGGTATTTCTTCCCCATTTACACGGTTTGCATAATCAGATTTGATAATATCTACTGATTCTTGAAAGTGGGGTTCTGTACGCTCTAGTAAAATTATCCAGTGAGAATTACGCCAGTCATCACGCCATTTAATAAACCCAGTTCCACCATCAAATATGGTTACATGAGGTACTAATCTATTTACTGTTTGTGGAGGATGATAGCCCTGTGATGGTAATATTTCTGAGCGATACACTTGACCTGGTAAAAATTTATGTACTCGTAAGATATCTTGTAAAGATCCTCTTTCTGATTTAGATGGTGATAAACAATTGGCAAATCGTATTTCTAATATCTCGTTTTCAAGAGCGCTAATACGTCCAATAACTGCACAATCTAATCGAGTTTTTGTTATTAATTCATTTGCATCAGCTTTATCAATTACACCATCTAGAAAAGTATTAGGGCTATGAGTAATAATAGGACTGCCAGATTGCTTTTTAGGAAGAGTAATACTTGGCTTAGATGCAATCGCTACATTATGGGATTCTTTAACAGATACTAGGCTAGTTAGACCGCCACTGCTTTTGTCTTCTCTTTGGATTCGTAGTCGCCGTTCACCATAAGTTTCATCGATACCCTGATAAATCCCTTTGTATCTCCTATTACAAGAATTAAGAAAAACTGATGTACCTTTTGGTAACTGACACAGTTGCTCAAAATGTCTATTAGTGTCAATCCTTTGGGTGGGAATATTAACTCTTCCTAGCACAGCGCCTGAAGCTGCTAAGGCGGCAGCGTAATTCCTAGTGGGAATAGCAAGAGCTAACACTAAGCGATTTTTTCTACTGTCACATTGTGCAACCCAACGGCCTATATGAATAAAAAAATTTCCCCATGATGGCAGGGGAAACCATTTTTGATAATTATCGGTAAAATA
Source organism: Nostoc sp. LEGE 12450 (assembly GCF_015206895.1). Taxonomy (GTDB): domain Bacteria; phylum Cyanobacteriota; class Cyanobacteriia; order Cyanobacteriales; family Nostocaceae; genus Nostoc. Next base: position 9,690 of record NZ_JADEXU010000227.1, read on the forward strand.
AAGATTAGTTTTGCCAAAAAAACTTTGTATGTTATACGTATCTGTTGGTATCATAAAATAATAAACTACTTAAATAATATACATTTTATATATTAACTATTCATTAGCAATTGATACTCATCTCTTAATCATATTATATTTTATTTTTAATACACTTACCTACGTGTATATGCTTAAAAATAACCTTACAGGGTTAGGCTTTAAGCGCGATAGCCATTTCACAGCGAACGGTTGTAATTAGGGTGCAGTAATTAGCATCTTCCAGTGATATAAAAATTGATTTTGTAACTGTCGAGTTCTGTTGTCTTTGCAAATCTGGCAAACCACAAAATTGAAGCGATCACGTTTCTTAATATAATCGCTTTTGCTTTATCCATAACAATAGTAGTTGCTATAAAATTTTATGTCAACTACTATGGTTAGTGGAAATCAGCAAAATATTGAAGTAAATCTTGTGTTAGTTCCAATAGAGGAAGTGCAAACAGTCCGTTGGGATGCTAAAAAAGCTGCTCTATTAAAAGATAAAAAAGAGAATTCTGGGTTGTCTTTCAAAAAAATTGAGATTTTGACAGAACAGCTAGGAAATAGATGTAGTGATGCTTTTATCATTCGGTTAATAAATGATGACTTTGATGGTGTATCCGTAAAACAGTTAGAAACATTGTGTAAAGCAATTGGCGCACAGATGAAGGATTTTATTCCGCAAATAGAGCTTAAAATACCTCGATCATCTCTTGACATTACTAACAATAGTTAGTAATATATTAATTATTAGGAGAGGAACTAAGCGTCAGCCTCCCAGTTAAATATAGAACCCATTTGATATCTTTTTCTAGTTAGTGGCTAGTCTTTTGAGCATCAATCTGATAAAACAAAGCTTGAGCTTGGCATTAGCACGATCGAGTGTACGTTCAAAATTTTTGACTAAACTTTT
>NZ_JADEXU010000228.1 GCF_015206895.1 Nostoc sp. LEGE 12450
GTCCCAGCCCAAGCCCAAGCCACAGCCACAGTCAGAGCCCCAGCCCAAGCCACAGCGAGAGCCACAGCCACAGCCCAAGCCACAGCGAGAGCCACAGCCACAGCCACAGCCCCAGCCCCAACCCAAGCCCAAATTATGTACGGAGCGTTAGACGCTGCTAACAAGTAGCCTATCAATAGGTAACTTAGTAATACACCAATCAACCAGCCCCAGGGAATAATTCTAGGTGGTTTAGTAGTTGCTTTAACTGGAATTGCCTCTGAGTTTAACTTGGCTTTAGGACGAACAGCTTCTGTTCTATGAAATCGATCAACAGGTGGTGGAGGCGTTGCTTTTGGTGCTTCTAACATTGCCAACCATGCCTGCATTGACTGAGGGCGGTCTTTTGCCTCCAGCGCCATACCCTTGAGAATTGCTTGATTTAATTGATCGCTGATGCTTGAATTAATTTGTTTAGGTGGAGTCAGGGAAGTTTTGTCTAGCTTGCGAGCCAAAGAATTTGTAGGAAATTCACCTGTCACCGCATAATAGAGTGTGGCAGCTAGAGTGTAAATATCGACGGTTAGCTCCCGACTGCCTCTAAACTTTTGCTCATAGGGGGCAAAAGCCTTATGACCATCCTTGTTGATTGAAGTATCCGTTGAAGGAACTACTTGTTTGGCTATGCCAAAGTCAATCAAAACTGCTTTAATATTGCTCCGTAGCATTATGTTTCTAGGGTGAGCATCTCGGTGTACTAGCCCTGCTTGATGCACCACCACTAAAGCTTCCCCAATTTGACGGATATACGGTAAAATCTCTGCTTCTTGGAACACCCCCCTGTGTTTCACTGCATCAAACAAATTTTCTCCCGGCACAAAGTTCATCACTAAGCAGTGGGTAAGGCCTTCTTTGAACAGCCCAATTACTCCCACAATGTGAGGATGGGGATCTTGAGATAGGCGTGCTAGTGTCCGCCCTTCTTGGATAAATCGCTCAATGTATTTGTCATACTCTGAGTCATCGCTGAAATCTTCATTGGGTGTCTTGATCACAACTGTTCGCTGTAACTCAACATCCAATGCCTTGTAAGTAATCCCAAATCCCCCCCGTCCCAGGACTTTCTCAATTACATATTTGCCATCTTGTAATCTTTGTCCAGTTTTCCAAGTCATGAAAACCCCTAAATAATTCGTAATTCGTAATTCGTAATTAAAACAGTTTAAAAAAGCTGGATATGGGTGTTTTCTATGACTTAAGTGTGTTTCATAAATAATACAGTTTTGCAGAATTTTGCACAACACACAATAAAAGTTGAGCTAAATCTACGGTGTTTTGCTAGTTGATGGACTAGGAGAGAGTGACGGTGGACTAGAAGATGGAGAGGGTTTAAAAATAGGAATCCAGCCAGCCATAGCTCCGATACCTCCGAGTAGACCTCCAAAAGCAGCAATCGCAGCTATAACAAGTGTCCAGTTGATTGGGTTGGGCTGAGGAGTTTCCTCAGTTAACCTCAAAGAGTCGAGCCATTCTCGCATTGATTGAGGACGCTGCTGAAAATCTAGCTTCATGCCTGTTAGAATTGCGCGGTTGGTGCGATCGCTAATCTGAGGATTAAGGTCTTTTGGAGACACCAAATGCTCACCGTTCAGTTTGCGGTTTATTGCATCGACAGGTGTTTTTCCCGTCAGAAGTTTATAGAGCGTAGCTGCCAGTGAATAAATATCGCTATACACATGAGTTATAGTACCTTTAGCGTAAAGTTCAGGGGGTGTAAATCCATCAGACACTTCCTTAGTTCGGCTTGTGGTTAAGATATGGTCAAAATCTAGAGCTAGACCAAAATCGATTAACACCGCTTCTGACAGACCCTCTCGGTTCCGCAACAAGATATTTCCCGGATGCACATCCCGATGAATTAGTCCATTCTTATGTACAACTATGAGTGCTTCCCCAATTTGCTGAATGTAACATAGTGCGTCAGGTTCCGAAAGTTTTGGTGGACGGAGGTCAGCCAAACTCACTCCATCCACATACTCCATTACCAGACACGGATAATCTCCTTCCTTAAACGGTGTTCTGAACTGCACAATATGCTGATGCTGACATCGGGTGAGATTTACCGCCTCCTGCCAAAACATAGTCTCTAATCGAGCGCGTTCGGGCTGGCTAAGGGATTGGAGCAGATTATCATTTAAGGTTTTAATGACTAAGCGATCGCTATTCCTATTTTTTACCAAATAAGTAATACCAAATCGTCCCCTTCCTAATTCTTTTTCAATAGTATATTTGCCACCTTGCAATTGATCACCTGCTACCCAAGCCATCTTTGCAACTCCCACAATATTTGTATTAATTTTCACATAATAAAGCCTGGAGAACTGGAACCTAGCTTTACAGAAACAGCGCTATGTCTCAGAATAAGACTCTTTGCGTCTACACTTGCTAAACTAATTTCAAATCTCGAATAAAAGCAGCGAAAAAACAACCATAGAATTATGGCTCAAATCTTAGTTGAAAATTTAGATCCCATTATTCTAGAAAAGCTAGAAACTATTGCTAAACAAAACGGTAGGTCTTTGCAAGAAGAACTAAAACAGATCCTACAACAAGCGGCAGAAAAAGCGACACACTACCACACTGGCGGCGACATGGAAAGAACCAGAGAAGCTGTAGCACGCGCTCAAGTTAGATATACAGGAAAAATTTTCAGTGATAGTACCGAACTTATCCGCGAGGATAGAGAACGGTGAGTCAGTATGTTTTAGATGCTAGCATTGCGATAAAGTGGTTCATCCCCGAAGTCTACTCTCATGCAGCTAGGCGTTTACTAGCAAGTAATCATACTTTCTTAGTTCCAGATTTTTTCTTCCCAGAAGTGGGAAACGTCTTGTGGAAACGAGTCCGTCGTGGTGAAGACACGGCTGAAAATGCAAGACAAATATTAGCAGATTTAAATGCAGTTCCTGTAGAGGTGTACTTATCTCAACCTTTAATGCCACTTGCTTTAGATATTGCCCTTCAGAGCGATCGCGCAGTGTATACTTAGCCCTTGCTATTACTCAACAATGCCAGATGGTAACAGCAGACGAAAAATTTTACAACGCACTCAGAACCAGTGCTTATATCAGTAATCTTTTATTGGTGGAGAATATTTAAAGAGCTTTGATGTAGACTACCGCAGGCATCTCCTCTTCCACTGCTAAACTAAAAAACAACCCTTACATCCTGCAAAGGTAGTCTTATGACCTCTGCAACCGATCCATCCACCGCCCTCACACCGTTCCCAGACCATACGCAGCTACCAGAGTCTGATGGTACTTTCGTGAAAAATTTTCAGGAACATCCCCAAAGCATTCTCCTAACCGACTTGATTAAACCGATATTACAAAAACGTCACCCTGATGGGCAATACTGTATTGGTCAAGATAGCGGTATCTACTGGCGCATCACTGACCCCCCAGAAAAAGGCGCAGAAGCACCAGACTGGTTCTATGTAGGGAATGTACCGCCTACTCTGGATGGACAAACACGCAGGTCTTATGTACTCTGGCGAGAGTTTATTGCCCCATTGATTGCATTAGAATTTGTCTCTGGTGATGGTAGTGAAGAGCGAGATAAAACTCCTTGGAAGGGGAAATTTTGGATTTATGAGCAGGTGATTCGTCCTCCCTTCTACGGCATTTATGAAGTGAATAAAGCCAGCGTAGAAGTTTATGAATTAATTGGGGGACAATATCAGTTATTAACAGCAAATGAACGCGGACATTATGCCATAAATCCTTTAGGGGTTGAGTTAGGGATTTGGCAGGGACAATATTACAATATAGAATTACCTTGGCTACGCTGGTGGGATTTGCAAGGTAATTTGTTGTTGACTGGTGAAGAAAGAGCCGATCGCTTAACTGCTCAATTGCGATCGCTTGGTATTGAACCAGAGGTTTAAGTATTTACTTTAAGGCGCGATCGCTCTGATGTTACCGGAGGCGATCGCGCCAATTTTGGATTTGCCCGGGGAAAGTAAACAAGTAATAGACTAGGTATGTAGAGACGCGAAATTTTGCGTCTCCATTATTTAGGGAAATAGTAGGATTGAAATACACCAGTTAAAAAGTCCCATTTGCTGATGTAGTAACACCAAGCATTACTAATAACTGAGTGAACAAACAAGTGTAAATACTAAGGAGTAAGCGCTGTGACAAATTTGAGTAACTACAACGCAGAATTAGCTGATGATGAAGAACAAGACGAAAAAGTTACATTTCAGTATGATCCTGAGAAAATCAATATTGTTACAAGGGAGCCAACTATTGAGCAATTACTCAGAAGAATTAACGAAGATGCGCTTGATTTAGCACCTGAATTTCAACGACAAGCAAATATATGGACTCTAGAAGCAAAAGGTAAATTAATTGAATCTATTCTAATTAGAATTCCATTGCCTGCTTTTTATATTGATGCTACAAATGAAGATGAATGGGTAGTTGTAGATGGCTTACAAAGATTGTCTGCACTCAAGCATTTTGTTATTGATAAAAGCCTTAAACTAGTTGGATTAGAATACCTGAAAGAGCTTAATAATAAAACCTATGACGAATTAGAGCGCAGATATCAACGTCGCATATTAGAAACTCAAGTTACAGTATATTTAATTGAAAAAGGCACACCTTTGGCAGTCAAGTATAATATCTTCAAACGTATCAATACAGGAGGTGTACCTCTTTCAAATCAAGAACTGCGACATGCTTTAAATCCTGGAAAAGCCACAAAAATATTGGCTGTCCTAGCTTCTTTACCAGAGTTTAAACGTGTTGTTAATCTTACCGAATCGAAGAAGAAGAGAATGGATGATAGAGAGTTTGTACTAGGATTTATCGCTTTTTACCTAATTTCTTATAAGGAATATCAAGATGAAACTAGAGATTCTTTTTTAAGTAAAGCTTTATCTAAAATAAATAGTCTTGCTCAGGAAGAAACACAAAATTTAGAAGCAGCTTTTAAAAAAGCGATGCTCGCAGCATTTGATATTTTCAATGATAATGCTTTTCGAAAAATTTCTAACAAAAATAAAAGAAAATTCCCTATTAATAAATCTTTGTTTGAAGTCTGGTCTGTAAATCTTGCAAGGCTCGATATTCAAAATATTGAAATATTAAAAGAGAGGAAAAAACAATTAATAGATACTTTCATTAAATATGTAGATAACGATACAGAATTTTTAGTATCAATATCTCAAGCAGCAAATAAAATAGAGCATAGATTTGAAACAGTTGAGAAAATCGTCCAAGAAGTATTATTATGATTAATTCTCTAAAAGTTACCAATTATAAAGCTTTTGAAAATCAGTTAATTGAATTTAAGCCACTAACTTTACTTTCTGGTTTAAATAGTACGGGAAAATCTTCTATACTACAATCGCTACTTTTGCTGCGCCAATCTTATCAACAAGAATTATTGCCAAATATCGGGTTAGCATTGAATGGTGAATTAGTACGCATTGGTATTGCTCAAGATGCATTTTGTGAAAGAGCTAAAGAGGATTATCTAGGTTTTGAAATTACTTGGAATGAGGGAAAAAAAGGGATTTGGCGTTTTAGCTATGATCCAATTAAGACAGGTGCAGATGTTTTAAATAATTTAGATTCTAAATTACCAATTGAGAATGTCTATAAATTAAGTCCTTTCAATAGAAGATTTCACTATCTACAGGCTGAACGTCTCGGGTCACGAACATCTTATGAGATGTCAGATTATCAAGCAAGGCGACTAGGACAGTTAGGTAGTAAGGGTGAATATACTGCACATTTTTTAGCAATTAATCAAGATAAAGATGTTCTTCAAACTAAACTAAGACATCCGATGGCAAAATCTAACACTCTTAGTAGCCAGGTTGAAGGATGGATGAGAGAAGTTAGTCCTGGTACAAGGATTAAAATTAACTCAAATTCAGATATCGGTTTGATGAGTTTACAATATTTTTATGGGGATAGTAACCCCTATCGTACTACTAATGTCGGATTTGGAATTAGCTACACATTACCGATTATCGTAGCAGTTTTATCATCTTCTCCGGGTACACTAATTATAATTGAAAATCCAGAGGCACATTTACATCCTAAAGGGCAAGTCAAGATGGGTGAATTATTATCGCTTGCAGCTAGTTGTGGAATTCAAATAGTAATAGAAACTCATAGTGATCATGTTTTAAATGGTATTCGTCTTGCTGTTCATGGGGGAAAAATTAAGCCCTATGATGTTCAGTTACATTATTTTCAGCGAAAAGAAAAAGAAGGGCAAACTGTTACTGAAGTAGTATCTCCACATATTGATCGGAATGGCAGAATTGATAAATGGCCTGATGGTTTTTTCGATGAATGGGAAAAAAGTTTAGATGTTTTACTTGAGCCTGCGGGAGAGTAAAAGGTGGATTTTGACTTAATATTAAATGAGTTATCTCTGCGAAATCCGGCTCCGAATGAACAAGTAGCACAGCAAAGAATGTCGGAGTTAATTAAGACAATACAAACAGTCAAAGCTCAACAAGTAAAGGTAAGTCTTCGCACAAAAGAGAATTTTCATACAACAATACTTGCACCTAACTATCCTCTTCGCCGCTGGCTTAATGATAATGACGCGGATCAAGTTGAACGACTTTTTATCAAAACTCTTGTAACTAAAGCACCTTTTTCAACTGATATTGCAAATTCAGAGATCCAAGATATTGAAAATAATACTAGCTTATCTGAATTTTTTCATCAAGGAGAAATGGCTATTGGGCTTGGTATTGCTTATGTACTTAATACGATCACAATTAATACGATTGCAATCAGCTTGCTCTCTCAGGAATGCTGGGATTGTAACCATGTAAAACTTGAATTTCGATGCTTGGATGAGTATGGAGAGATAATCAGCGAAATTGTAGAAATCATCCATGTTAGCCGTAGCAGCCATGTACAAGAACACGCTAGTCTGATTCAACAACACCAAGAGCGCATTTATCAAAATGTTAGCGATGGGTTAGAAGTTTGGAATCGCAAAGAGGAATTATTTCCTAACCTAGAATTCTGCGATGTTGTGAGAAAGCAGTTAGAAGATATCCGTACTGGACAGTTGGAATTACAGCCTGTTGTAAGCATATTATTTGAGCTTCACAAATGCTGTAAAGACTGGAATAATGGCTATTTCAATCTCGACGGGTATCCTGTTGAAGAATCGGGGGAAAGTAAACCAACGCTTGATAAATATTTTAAAGAAAGAACTTTTCGTTGTCCTGATGGTAAAGATCGCTTATTTGAACGACACGTTAAATTGAGGTTCTGCAACTGGCGAATCCATTTTTTAGCAGAACAACCAGGAATAGTGATTATTGGCTATATTGGTCGCCATCTTCCTACAGTGAAGTATAGAACTTAACATAAATATTCTGATCCGCCCTTCTCCCTTCTTCCACTGCTAAACTAAAAAACAACCCTTAACTCCTGCAAAGGTAGTCTTATGACCTCTGCAACCGATCCATCCACTGCGCTGACCCCGTTCCCAGACCATACGCAGCTACCAGAGTCTGATGGTACTTTTGTGAAAAATTTTCAGGAACATCCCCAAAGTATTCTCCTAACGGACTCGATTAAACCAATATTGCAAAAACGTCATCCTGATGGGCAATATTGTATTGGTCAAGATAGCGGCATTTACTGGCGGATAACTGACCCCCCAGAAAAAGGCGCAGAAGCACCAGACTGGTTTTATGTAGGAAATGTACCACCTACTCTTGATGGGCAAACGCGCAGGTCTTATGTATTATGGCGAGAATTTATTGCCCCTTTAATTGCATTAGAATTTGTTTCTGGGGATGGTAGTGAGGAGCGAGATAAAACTCCGTGGAAAGGAAAATTTTGGATTTATGAGCAGGTGATTCGTCCTCCCTTCTACGGCATTTATGAAGTGAATAAAGCCAGCGTGGAAGTTTATGAATTAATTGGTGGACAATATCAGTTATTAACCGCAAATGAACGGGGACATTATCCCATACATCCTTTAGGAGTTGAGTTAGGGATTTGGCAGGGACAATATTACAATATGGAATTACCCTGGCTACGGTGGTGGGATTTGCAAGGTAATTTGTTATTGACTAGTGAGGAAAGAGCCGATCGCTTAACTGCTCAATTGCGATCTTTAGGTATCGAACCAGAAGCCTAGTACTCTGTCAATAAATAATTGATGGATAAATTCCTTGTAGAGACGGCGATTTATCGCGTCTCTCTAACCGTCAAAATGAATTTGACAGACCACTATATTTTTGGATGAAGGGTTATGGCAAGAGTTACTGACACAAGACACCAATTGCTTAAACAAGTTTGTCAGAACTTTGCTGCTTAAAATTTTCCGATGGCCCTACATTTGCAATTTCATAGCCAGTGGGATAGCTGGGGATAGAATAGTCAATATAAAAATTAGGCTGATTCCGAGGTGGGAATAACCGGATTAATTTAGCTCGAATTTTTAGTAAACTTACCATAGCCGATCGCAGCAATGGCGAAGGATAGGGAAAACCAAAGGCATCGAGCATAGTGTCATCCATTAAAGCGTAGATACCTGGTTTGATGGAAGAATGCATCCACGAAGGAAACCAACTCAAAAATAAATCGCGTGTAGCTTCCCCAACTCGACGATTTGTATCTGAATAGCGAAAGTTTTGGCGTTCGTAGTCAAGGTTATAGCGCTCGAATTCTTCGTAGGTTTCAGGGATATTCTGAATCTGCATTTGCTTACCTACTTCTCGCCAGAAGTAAAAAGACGCTAATTTTTCTTGTTCGCACATCAGCCGCCAACCAAACTGCACATTCCAGCGGATAGGCTCGAAAATGAAAGTTGAAAGTACATACAAGAAATCACCGTTGTCAATCTTGAAGCGTCCGTGGAGTGCATTCATGCGTTGCAGGGCTTCTTTGCCGCGATCGCTATCATAGCCCCACTTAATCATCTCTCCCACAATTATTGACGTATCATCGTAGCGTTTTTGCGGACAATGGGTAAATTCTCCTGTCTGATTTAGCAATTTAGAAATACTAGGAACGCAATAAGTTCGCATCAAAGCAACTTCGAGCGATCGCGTCATATCCCAAGGAAACTCATAGCCATTCATCAAGTGATAAATCCGGCAATGATCTTCCACTGGATCGAGTTGCTGAATCAAATGAAGATTTTTATAACGATTCAGAAGCATCTAAAATTTCTCTGTATTCAATTCAGTTATTTATTCACATCCAGCAACCGCGAAGTTTCTAAACGACTCATCCACTTCTCTAAATAAACTCGATTACCTTTTTCTTCATTTGGATCTTTAGTATCCAAAGGATAAGGCATCAGTCCCAAAATCGTTGCTGTTGTTACGCAAAACATCGATTTTTGGAAGCTCATACAAATTTGTACCCGCAAATCATCTTCACCACGAAGACTGCGACGATAAATTTCGTGCAAATACTCTGGAAGATAATGACGCATATCTTGCATCAACAAGGTAGGAGGAATACCCGCGCCGCCAATGGGTAAAGGATCGGCATATAATGCGCCATATTGAAATCGCGTTTGATCTGGGGGAATTTGATAACCTTGGGCATTGTATGAAACTGTACCGTGGAAAGGAGTTCCCCGGAAGAATACTGCTTCTACATAAGGTATTGCTGTATCTGCTAAGAAAGTCAAACCAACGCTTTTAGGAATAATTTCATAGACTTCACCCCTAATTTTGACGGCGTATGTAATTGGGTTTGACGCATTTGCCACTAACCCTGCTTTAATATGTTCTACAACTTCGGAAATCGATTTTATTTTGCCTTGGTCGTAGAGGTCTGATAAGCTGAGGAAGATATCAGCCATGACTCGCCAAAATTGACCTAAACCTGTGTAGTAAGCAGAGACACGCAATTGTTCTGTTAAGAAATCTGGAAACAGTTGGTTAATACCCAAAATTAAGGGATTATTTTTAAATTTTGCGGCAATAACGGCTTGCGCTCTTTCTTTAAATTCTGTTGTATCTAAATATGTATCTAGTCCGCCGCCACCATGCCACATCATGGCTTTCATACAATATTCGGCATACTCAAAATTAATTCGATTATGCCACCAGTGGCGGAGTAATTTCTCAACAGAAACCTCTCCATTAAAATATTTAAAAAATGGGAAAAATATTAAAAACTGATGCTCGGCAATATAGTTAAGATTTTTTGAGTAGGCATCTAAAACGACACCATAGCTTTTAAGAATACCAACAACTTCTAATACATTTTCTGGACTATTGGGGAGTAATGCTTCTCCTTTTTGCAGCCGTTCAATATACTCAGCTAAAGGATTGTGAGCCGCTTTCTTTTTAATAGTTACCATTGCTATCTCTCCAAAAACTTTAGGAATTAGGGCATTGGGCATGGGGCATTGAAAAGAGGCAGAGGGGCCGGGTGCAG
>NZ_JADEXU010000402.1 GCF_015206895.1 Nostoc sp. LEGE 12450
CGATTTATTGGTTAAAGGGGAAGGGGTAAAGGAAGAATTAACAGATTCCTCCTCCCTTTCCCCCTTACCCCTTACCCCTTACCCAGCCCGTAGGGCTTCATGGCGCATCTGGTCTGTCCACTCCGATAATTCCGGCAGTGATGAAAATGTTGCTTTCATCAAAGATATCACCAACGCCGTCAAAAACTTTGATGCCTTGTTCACCTCTCCCAGTCTCGGTACTGGTGTCGATATTTCGGAGTATCATTTTGATTTAGTATTTGGTGTCTTTCACGGCGTTTCCCAAACTGCTACTGAGTGCGCCCAACAGCTTTACCGCTATCGCCCGAAAGTCCCGTTTCATATTTGGGTGGCCCCGCGTCCTCCCTTTGGTTACAAGGATACTAATGCTACTAAGATTAAAGAGCGCTTGCTCCAAACCAATGAAATGACAGCTTTTCTGTTGCGGATTGACAGAGAAACGGGTAAGCGGGGCGCAGAGAAAGATTGGGCGCTTGAGGCTTACTGCCAAATTATGGCTAACCGCCACTATTCTCTGAATAATCTGCGTGATGACTTGCGATCGCTCCTCACCGAAATGGGCAATACCTTTATATATATGGGCAGTGATTCAGATCCTCAATCTCTTGAAAGTCTAAAAGCAGCAGCACAAGCTTTGGATAGTGCCCACAATTCGGCTGTTGCCAAGGCCAAGAATATTACTTTGAGCGAGTACCGTGCCCGTCAGCGCAAAGATTACCTTGACCCTAATGAAATTTTTGAATGCGAAAAGTTCCGCATTTCTGATTCTTACGGCATCGAAGTAACCGAATCGCTCGTAGAAATGGATAAAGGTGGTCGCTTAATTAGAGCAATTGCTGGACTTGAGGCCATTTTAGCCCCACCCGAAGAATCGTTTACTGACCCCAAAACCGGGCAAAGTTATCCTACACCACCAACAATTGTCACCCAAAAAGACCGCACCGAGCGCGACAATCTACCTTTGTGCATCGACTGGGGCAATTATTCCGCACGGTGGCTGGCTAGATTTAACCTGGGACTGCATCAAATTCTCACTTCTTTAATGAAGGGTGAAGAAGTTACCGCCGATGACCCCACTTTGCTCAAGATGACGGAGATCGCTATACATTGTGCTGCTCACGTCAAAGCAATTCTTGGGTTTACTATTCCCCTGGACTGTAAGCCTATTTCGTTGCTAGGCACTCTTATCGAA
>NZ_JADEXU010000229.1 GCF_015206895.1 Nostoc sp. LEGE 12450
CATTCTGCATCATGCCTCCTGCCTCCTGCCTCCTGCCTCCTGCCTCCCCGACAATCCTAAATATAAAATTGAACAGATGCCGATTATTAATAAGATAATTGAAATTGAAACTGAGCCAAAAATTAATATTCATAATATAACACCACAAATTCAAGAGTTTCTTACTTCAACATCAATTAAAAATGGACAAGTTTTAGTATTTTCTCGACATACAACAACAGCTTTAGCTATCAACGAGCATGAAGTCAGACTGTTAGAAGATATAAAAGTATTCTTACAAAAACTAGCGTCAGAGTCGGACAGTTACTTGCATAATGACTTGCATTTAAGAGATGTCCCGGAAGATGAGCCGATTAATGCTCACTCTCACTTAATGGCAATGATGCTGACCACTAGTGAGATAATTCCCATTGTGGATGGTAAATTAGCTTTGGGAACCTGGCAATCTGTATTGTTTTTTGAGTTGGATGGGCCGCGCAAAAGAACGGTATTTGTCCAAATTTCTGGCGAATAATGCAACTTCACATCTACAATCCTCTCAGAACAACCCAAATCTGAGAGAATTACGAACACGGCTAACAAGTGCATCAGTTGAATTTACTTACAGTAATTAAAAATCTGAAAGAATGTTTCTAAGCATAACCTTCCTTTCCACAAACCAGAACTTTCGTTGTGTCAAAGGCAGAGTCAATTAGTGATGAAAAATAACGATAACTTTGTATTACGTAATACTTGGTACTATGCTTTGCCTAGTAATCAGATCAAGCCAGGTATGATGATCAGCCGCATTTTTTTGGGTGAACCTGTGCTGTTAGTCCGAGATCAAAATGGTAAAGTCTCGGCTATGAGAGATATTTGTCCTCATCGTGCCGTGCCTTTGAGTTGTGGTAGATTCGATGGGCAGGAAGTGGAATGCTGCTATCACGGTTGGCGCTTTAACTCAGGTGGACGCTGCACTGCAATTCCATCTCTTGTTGAGGAGCAGCAGATGGATTTAAGCCGCTTTGACGTACAATCATACGAAGTTCGGGAAGCCCAAGGGAATATTTGGATATATATGCCTGATCCCGACAAATCTCAGCCTGCTGCTTCTGATATGGAGATTCCGGTGATTCCAGGGTTTGAGGAGCGATCTCCCCAATTTGTAGAGGTGATGAAATTCCCCTGTTTTGTGGATCATGCAGTAGTAGGTCTGATGGACCCTGCCCATTCACCTTATGTTCATCGTGCTTGGTGGTGGCGAAGTGGGCAACTGCATGAGGAAGTCAAGCAATTCGATGCTTCGCCCTACGGCTTTACTATGCGACGACACCGATTACCAGCAAATGGAGGTCGATTATACTTGCTGATTGGTGGTGGTGTGCCGGAAACGGAGATTTCTTTTCGTTTACCTAGCGTCAGAATAGAAGAAACCACAATTGGTAAGCATAGAGTTGTTAATTTAACGGCAGTTACCCCCATTTCAGACACAGAAACTGAGGTAACTTTTGTTCTTTACTCGACACTTCCCTGGGTGGGATTTTTCAAGCCACTGCTGCATGTATTGGCACAAACCTTCCTGGGTCAAGACCGAACGGTTGTGGAAAAGCAACAGATTGGCCTTAAATATAATCCTGTTCTGCGACTGATTAAGGATTCAGATATGCAGGCGCAGTGGTATTACCAGTTAAAGCGGGAGTATGCTCGGTCTGTCGCTGAAGGACGAGAATTTGTGAACCCTGTTAAGGATCAAGTACTTCGCTGGCGTGCGTGAACTACCCCAACTTACCGAGTACGGTTGAAGTTGGGGCTTCTGTAATCATGGGGGAGTGCCTAAACTTAGACTTTCGCCCAAGAATAGGACTTACCTCCCCTCCTACAGCAGAAACGGCTGATAGCGAAGCGTTAGCGACGAAGGAGCGTCACCTTCCGCCTTTATCATTCTGATACCCTCTGCTCTAATATTCGCTGCTGCGTTCCCATCCCTGTCATGATGAGTATTGCAATGAGGACAAGTCCATTCCCGGACATCCAATGACAACTCACTGAGTTGATAGAAACAATTAGAGCAGAGTTTTGAACTGGGGAACCATCTATCAATCTCAACTAACCTCGCACCTTTGCGTTCTAGCTTGTAGGCTAGAAAATTAGTGAATGTTCCCCAACCCACATCAGATATTGACTTTGCCAATTTATGATTGCGTACCATGCCTTTGACATGAAGATTCTCTATTATGACAGCTTGGCTATTGCTGACCAACTTATAACTAAGTTTATGTAGAAAATCCTGCCGCGAATTAGTAACTCGCTCGTACACCTTGGCAACAACTCTTCTATATCTATTTCTTGAATTACTCCCTTTTACCTTACGTGCTAATTTCTTCTGCTTGCGCTTGAGATTTTTTTCATGTTTGGCAAGGTGTTTAGGATTATCGTAAATGGATACTTTTTCGCCGTCAGTAACAACTGCGAAGTGTTTTAGCCCCAAATCGATACCATATATTTTACCTTCTCCTATCGGAGACGCTACGCGAACTGAAATAACCGGATTTTCTCCTTCAATTTCAGTCAGGATGGATGCAAGATATTTCCCAGAAGGCGTTTTACTCACAGTAACAGTCTTGATTTTCCCCTCAATCTGTCTATGTATTTTGGCTTTGATTGCCCCAATATTACCGGGAAGTTTGACATTTCCATCTACAATCTTGACGTTTTGAGGATACTGGATAGACTGTTTTCCGTGCCTAGATTTGAATTTAGGAAATCCAGCACGTTTCTCAAAAAAGTTTTTGTAGGCTGTGGTTAGATTCAGTGTTGTAGCTTGTAAAACTTGGCTATAACAATCAGATAACCACACAGTCTCTTCTGCCTTTTTGAGTGTAGGAAGAAATGCGTTGAGCGCTGCACGGCTAAGTCCTTTCCCCGTTTCCTTATAAGTCTCAATTGACTTATTTAGGGCGTAATTCCACCACCAATGAGCGCAACCAAAAGCTTGAGCTAATTGAATTTGCTGCTCAAATGATGGATATAAACGAACTTGTACAGCTTTGTGTAGCACTCAATATCACCTTCTTGATATGTTTGTTTTATCATAAATATAGATTGTGGTAAAAGACTCAAATAAAATAATTGTTGGCATCTCTTGCACCTCACTCTCTAATCAACCTGCGGTTAATATTAGTCGGAGGTGTTTTCGTCGTCACCCGGCTATCCATCCCCACCGTGTAAACGGATGGGGAATTCCGCCGAATTAGTTAAATTACTCCAAACTAAATTCTGCAAATTCTGGGCACCTTAGCAGATAATGATATCCTGACAATTTTGAATTAATTTCTAGTACAGGCTCCCACTGATTCTAAGAATCAGTGGTGGTTTCAAGCCCCCACTGATTGTCTTTAATTTTTAATTTTTAATTCCCCAAAGGGGCTGACTTGGGCAAGCAAATAGTAAAACAAGTTCTACCTGGCTGTGATTTAAATGAGAGCGTACCGTGATGACGATTTTCTACAATCCGGCGAGTGGTTTCCAAACCAAGTCCTGAACCACGCCCTACTGATTTGGTGGTGAAGAAAGGTTCAAAAATGCGGGTTTTAATTTCAGGTGGAATTCCACTACCAGAATCGATGATGTCAATATGGGCAAAGCGATCGCAATGGTATGTTGTAATTTCCAGCAGTCCCTTCCCATCCATCGCATCTATGGCGTTGTCAATTAAGTTCGTCCAGACTTGATTTAGTTCGCTGCCATAAGCAAGAATTTTAGGAAGGTGTTGATCGTAATTGCGTTGCACTTGGATGCCGCACTTGAGTTTATGAACAAACAATCGCAATGTATCTTCTAAACCTTGATGCACATTGACTTCTTGCTGAACGCCTTGATCGAGGTAAGAATATGACTTCATCGCTTGCACAAGTTCAGAAATCCTCTCGGCTCCTCGTAAACCATGTTTAATCATTGACATGACTTCAAATGAGAGCGATAGCCAGTGCAATCCCATTTCGCGCAATTCAGTCTCGTCGTTGCGCCAACGTTCCATCATCTTATCTAGGGTTTCAACCTCAACACCACCTTCTGCTAAAGGTTCGGCTAATTTCCATGCCTGCTTCACACCATAATCTTCTAACCATTCCAGCAAGACGTTTTCGCGATCGCTTAGTGTTACCGGATCTAGACGATTATTTAAAATCGCATCATAGCCCTGATCTCGGATTCTCAACCAGTCTTGAGTATGGGCTTCTTCAACATTGCGTTGCCCATAAACTAAGTTCATTCGTTGTAGTTCCAGGATGGCGGCTGGCATTTCCCCTAAAGTCCGAACGAGGGCTGAGGCTGGGTTGTTGAGTTCATGAGCTAGACCGGCGGCAAGTGTCCCTAAAGCGGCCATCTTTTCCCGTCCCCGAATGAAAGACTCTAATCCCCGCATCCGACGTTCCATAATGCGGAAAACCATCCGCTCGAAATTACGACATTCATGGAGCAGTTTACGGAAATCTTCTCCTTTGAGTTGATAGAGGTGGCAATTTGTCAATGCCCGCATTGTGACAGGTGCAGGTTCATCTGTAAGTACTGGAATTTCACCAAAAAAAGATGGCGCTTCGTGTTGCCCGATGGGAATTTCAACTCCTTCACTGCGGCGGGTGATGTTGATTTTACCTTTGACTAGGATGAATAAGCGACATGCAGGGTCTCCCTCATGAGACAACACTTCTCCAGCAGAAAGTTCAACTGTTTGAGCGCGATCGCAAACCCACTCCAATTGCTCTTGAGAAAGCTGTTGAAACGGGTCTAAGTTGATCAATTCTTCAATACACAACATGAATCAACCCTCTTAGTTTTTCCTGTTCCAGCTAAACATTGCTCAGGTAGCGGTGAACGAATTGAATGGCGATCGAACCTTCACCCACACCGGATGCCACCCGCTTAATTGACCCAGATCGCACATCTCCGGCCGCAAAGATGCCAGGAACGCTGGATTCTAGCAAGAAAGGTGAGCGTTCTAAAGGCCAACCTGGAGGAGATTTGCCATTTTGCGTTAGGTCGGGGCCTGTGACGATAAACCCCTGAGTATCGCGTCGAATCACACCATCGAGCCAATCAGTTTTGGGGATAGCACCAATGAAGATAAAAAGCGATCGCGCTGGCACGATTTCAGTTTGTCCAGTTTTGGCATGGGCGATCGCAATTGCTTCTAGATGTTCATCTCCCTTCACTTCCACAACGCTGCAACCTGTGCAAACTTGGATATTTGCAGTCGCCGCAATTTGGTCAATCAAGTATTGGGACATACTCAATGAAAGCGACTCACCCCGCACCAGCATAATCACTTTGCTGGCATACTTAGAAAAATGCATTGCTGCTTGTCCAGCAGAATTTGCCCCACCTATGAGGTAAACCTCTTCATTGCTACAGGCGATCGCCTCAGTCATGGCAGCACCGTAATAAATTCCGGCTCCTGTCAACTTCTCGGCTCCTGGGACATTTAGCCAACGGTAGGAAACTCCGGTTGCAACTAGAAGTGCATGGCAACTAATCTCGCTGCCATCCGCCAATTGCAGAACCCGATAAGGATCTTGCAGCTTAACTCCAGTTACTACTTGAGGAGTGAGAATTTCTACCCCAAATCGCCGCGCCTGAGTGACTCCCCGCCTGGCCAAATCGCTGCCGCTCAAGCCAACAGGAAACCCCAGATAGTTTTCAATCCGCGAACTCGTACCTGCTTGACCACCCGGAGCCTCACGCTCAATTAACACCGTACTCAATCCTTCGGAAGCGCCATAGACTGCGGCTGCCAATCCAGCAGGGCCAGCACCCACGATCGCCAAGTCATAAAATGGTCGCTCTGCCTGAGTTTGCAGTCCAATTTTAGCGGCAATCTCTAAATTAGATGGTTGGATTAATCTGGAACCATCGGGAAACAGCACCAAGGGCAATTGCTGTCTACCATCAGCTTGGGCGTATTCTATTAATTTGGCTGCATCCGTCTCCAGTTCAATATCTAACCACTTGTAGGGAATCTGATTACGCGCCAGAAAGTCTTTTACCTGATGGGAAAAAGGCGACCAGCGATTACCAATGACTCGAATCCCTTCAAAGGGTGGGCGGAATCCCGCTAGCCAGTCATCTAGCAAATCATCCAAAACCGGATATAATCGCTCTTCTGGTGGATTCCAGGGCTTGAGTAAGTAGTAATCAAGTCTGGCACTATTAATTGATTTAATCGCAGCATCCGTATCTGCATAGGCCGTCAGCAAAGCACGTTTCGCATCAGGAAAGATGACTTTTGCCTGTTCAAGGAACTCGACACCTCCCATTTGGGGCATTCTTTGATCCACCAAAAATAGAGCAACTGCTTCATTCCGTAATTTGAGTTGCTGCACTGCGTCTAGAGCAGTAATACCGGAATCTGCCCGGACAATGCGGAAGCGATCGCCATACTGATGCCGCAAGTCTCGTGACACCGCTTGCAATACTTCTGGATCGTCATCGACGGTTAAAATTGCAGGTTTCGCCATAACTACTGTTACTTAACAATTACAGTACTTATACCGTTTCTTTGTGAAGCTGCATATATTTACCCCCCGGCTGTCGCCGTCCCCCCTTGCCAAGGGGGGACTACAGGGGGATCTTGTTATGTGCATCTTCATAGAGAATTGGTATTAGCTGTTATCTTCAAAAAATTGTCGTTAAAATATCTACTGTTTAACCAGTTGCTTTAAGCGAAAGTATGCCTCTTCTGGTGTCAGCGCTTCTGATTGACTTTCATTAGGTATATAAAATACCCAAGTATCTGGAAAGTAATGCACGACAAAGCTGGGAATCAGACCCAAACTTACAGCTTGCTTTCCAAGTTTCTCAGCTTGTTCCTCTAAACTCAGTTGGTCATGAAATGGGTGTTCAGCCATACTTTTCATCTCCCTGCACTTTATTTGACCCTGGAAGAACGTTCAATACCCAGATTACACGAATCACTTTTAAGTAATTTACTATGTTTCAGACTGAGCTTGAGAATATTTAGGTTTACCACCACAATATTTTCAAATATGCTTTTGTAGAGAATCATAAAGCTATTTTGGTCATTCAGGGTAACGCGCGGTTTCACAGCCCATACGCATGGGGAATATTACTGGTCTATCGCATTAATTTTGAGGAATAAGAGAATGAACCGCTTACTCCTGCAAAGAAGCAAGCTACACGCAGCGTTTTGCAGAGAAGGAAGAAGGAAAGAAGAGAAATAGAAGGGCGTTGCTGAATTCAGGTATGAAAATGATTTTGCGTGATTTCAAAACCCTTGTAGAGACGTTGCATTGCAACGTCTCTCCACCAAGATTCATATATCTAATCAGCAACGCCAATAGAAGAATTTATCTACTCGTCAAAATTCATGGCATGAACCACTATGCAGTTTAAGGGTTTTGGCACTAACTAAACCGTATTCCTGTAAGTTGGCAGAATAAAATCAAACTATGTAAAGGAAAATGAACTAGGTTAAAACTCTTATACCTATTGCCTATTGCCTGTTGCCTATTGCCCTATCCCAACAACAATTATTTACTTCCACTTACTTGTATTTGGATGTTTTACACATTCTTTAATTTATTAATGAAGTTAAATCCCAACCCAGCAGTATAGCAATCTGAGCAGGCAGAGTAACTGGATCAAAAGGTTTGAGGATTACACCTGCAACTTGATACTGTCGCAGAATTTGCGAATTCAGCCATCGTACTTTAGCACTAAGCAAGACTACAGGAATAGCTTGAGTTTCTGGATCATTTCTGATTTTATTTATAAGTTCAAAACTAGCAGTATCACGGATTGAGATATCTAATACAATTGCATCGGGACTATCGCGTACTGCACTCTGTAATCCTTCCAATGGAGAATCTGCTGTCACCACATTCCAACCAGCTAAATCTTGGAGGCAAAGTTTTACTATCTCACGTACATTCAATTCATCATCAATTAGCAATATCGTTTGCTAATTGTATTTACCTCCTTTACTGTATTCATTTCATTTAATTAGACTTTACTATAGCGATCCGATTTGATTTCTGTTCGCGCAGCGTGGCGTAGCCATAATTATTTGCGTAGGAAGGCAATAGGCAAGAAGTCTCTTTGAGTTACACTGAATTTTTTCAAAAATCAAATATGAGTCCTATATCATTCAAAATATTTTTATCTGTAACTAAGAAAGATAAATCCAAAACATAAAAAACTAATGAAGATATAGAATTTGTTACAAAAATTCAATATTAATTGTCCCAACCCAGAATTTCTATAACTTCTTTGTAAATAGAGTTGGGTTTAAAAGGTTTGGTAATCACCCCGGCAATTCCGATCTGAGAAAAACGCGTGCGATCGCTTGCTTGGACTTTCGCAGTTAAAAAAATCACTGGTATTGCTTGAGTTGCGGAATTTGCCTGAAGTTTTTCGTATACTGCAAAGCCGTCCATGTCAGGCATAGACACATCAAGCAGAATCGCATCAATCGGTTCTGTCTGGGCGATTTTTAGTCCTTCATGCCCTGATGCAGCTGTCAGCGTGTCCGATCCTCCCAAGTCTTCTAAACAAGCTTGTACTAATTCGCGGATTCGTTCTTCATCATCCACAATTAACAATCTTTTTGTCATTTGTCATTTGCCGTTTGTCCATTAATTATTCTCCCTGCCCCCTACTCCCCTGCATAATTTCCTGGCAATGGCAGAGTGAAGAAAAACGTGCTGCCGACACTAACAGTACTTTCAGCCCAGATTTGCCCACCGTGCTGATCAATAATACTACGACAGATTGCCAATCCTAAGCCTGTGCTGCCTTTGGTGCGAGAATCAGAAGCATCTACTTGCTGAAATCGTCCAAAGATTGTTTCTAACTTTTCTGCTGGGATGCCTCTTCCTTGATCGGTTATGTGGAACAGGACGCGATCTGTTTGCTGTTGGACACTCAGAGTAATAGTAGAATCGGCAGGCGAAAATTTAATAGCATTACCTAAGAGATTGGTAAGTGTTTGAACAATGGCATCAGCCGCCGCCCAAACTTGAGCATTGGTAGGGTGGAGCTTAAAGGTAATATTTTGCTGATTGGCGATCACTTGCACTCCCGCTACTGCTTGTTGAATTAAATCAGCCGCATTGCAGGTTGTTTTTTCTAAGACAGTTCGATCCGACTCTAAGCGTTCCAAATCGAGAATATCGTTGACAAGACGCACTAAGCGATCGCTATCGATGGCTGCAATCTCAATCATCCGCTTAAACTTGTCTGGTTTTTTGTCGTAGATCCCACTTTGTAGTAAACCCAGTGCTGCGCGAATTGCAGTTAAGGGAGTGCGGAGTTCGTGACTAACGATGCCAATAAACTCACTCTTGATCAGATCAATTTGCTGTATTTCACTGATGTCTTCGGCAATCCCAGCAATCCGAACTAACTCTCCTAGTTCATTTTTGATCGGAAATGCGCGATCGCGAATCCAACGGATTGAACCATCAGGACGGATAATTCGATATTTTTTATCATATTGCCCTGTTTTCATCTGTTCAACGATTTCAAATTCGACGCTCTGGCGATCTTCTGGGTGAATTGCATCGAACCAATCTGAATAATTTTGGTAAAGACTTTCACAACTGCTTTGCCAGATGGTTTCGTAAGCACTGCTTACATAGAGAACCTGCTGATTTTGAATATCGGTCATCCAAAATACTGCTTGGATGTTTTCTGCCAACTGACGAAACTTTTCTTCGCTTTGGCGTAAAGCTTCTTCAGTTTCTTTCGTAAGTCTTTAATATGAGTCGTAACCGCATTTTCAGTGGGTGCATCATCAAATCCCCAAAGCCGATCTAGAATCACTGCACGACTAAAGATGCGATCTGGGTTTTGCAAACATAACTCCAGCAGTTTGTATTCTGTTACCGTAAGCAAAATTTCCTGCTCATTACAAGTCACTCTGCCGGCACTTGGATCTAAACAGAGATTTCCCCAGGTTAACGTAGATGAATCACTCACTCCACTCCGCCGCAACAAAGACCGAATTCTTGCTAGTAATGCTTCCTGGTCAAAGGGCTTAATGACATAATCATCTGCTCCTGCATCTAACCCCGCTACAATATCTGCATTAGAATTTTTGCCTGTTAACAATAGAATAGATTTACGGTAGCCTTGCTTTCGTAGTTGCCGACACAAGTTAATCCCATCCAGCTTAGGAGTTAGCCAGTCCAGCAAAATCAAGTCATATTCAACCGATATTGCTAGGTCTAGCCCAGTTTGTCCATTGCTTGCTATGTCGATAGTATAACGATTTGCACTCAACAACTCTGCCAATGCCGCACTAAGTAACCTGAGTTCGGGTTAAAGATAAGGAGGTAAAAGCCACTCCAGTTGAAGGCTAGGTTTCTTAGGTTGATGACAATAAGCGATTAATCCGCAAAGAACGTTAACGCAAAAATTAACGGGACTGCGGTG